>JAFWTP010000060.1 GCA_017518845.1 Neisseriaceae bacterium | reverse complement strand
CATCCAACTGTTTGTTTTTCGCCAAGCCTAATGAATAATTGAATGGACGGCGGAGTATGCGGTGTCTCTCCCAGCCCTCGTTACGCATATTGCCAAGTCGCATGTGGCTGTCTAATGGAATGCTCTTGCCATCGCAGTTACCCTCATCACTGCGACAATCGCCTGTGTAGTTGGGTGTGTCGCCCTCGTGTTTTTGTCCTAATGGGGCACCGCTGTATTTTTCGCGTCCGAAAATGGTGTTTTGTTCTTGTAAGGGCATTCTGTCCCAAAATTCAACAAATTGGCGGATTAACCGCACTGCTTGATAACTGCCGTTTTTCGCCCATTTCGGTTCGTCTAAACTGTTTTCCGCGACACCTGTCCATAACACTTCATTGGCGGTTTTTTCGTCTGATACATCAGGGTTGCCTGAACCGTCTCGATAGCCGAATAAATTGCGTGCGGCTAATGCACCTGGTTCGGCTTTGGGCAACCAGCCGTCCAACGACCAACGCGGCACGGCAAATTTGGCGGTGTTTTTAATAATATCCCGTAAGGCGTTTTGGCAAGTTTCGGGCGAGTGTGCACAAAATTGTATGCTGATGTCGCCATCGCACCAGTTGATATTCAGTTTGTCATTTGGAAAGCGTTTCATTTCTTTGAGCCGCAAGGGTTTTTTGTCGGCTAATCCAAAACGGCTGTCAAACAGCGTATCGCCGACTGATACGGTAATGGTTAAGCCGTCTGAACGCAAGGTTTTGCCTAATAAACCACTGGCATCAGGCGGTAAGCGTGGGTCGGTGTCTTTAATTTCGCCGCCTTGTGTTAAAAATTCTATGCGGGCGGTTAAAATGCGAAAGTAATCAATCAGGCGATTTTTATCGGTGATGGTTAAGTCAAATGTGGTTAAGTTGCCAAACAACTGGTGCGGCGTGGTAATGCCTGCCTGATGAGTGCCAAAGCAGTCGTAACGGTTTTCTTCAACCGCCACAGGGGCATCTTGTTTGGGCGATGAAGCAGGGGAGGCTTTTTCGCTGCTTTGTGGTTTGCAAGCGGTTAAAAGTGCGGTGCTGCTGGCAACGGTAATAGCGGCGGTTTTCAATAAATTTCGCCGTGAGAGAGTGTTGATATTTGCTGTTTCCATAATGTTTTCCTTAATTAGGATAATAAAAAAATACAATGAGTATTTGTCTAAAAAATGCCTGAATAACTTGATGCCATTCAGGCGTTTCATTAAAGGGTTAGTTTATTTGTAGGGCAGATTTTCAACCACCCTACAATACTGTTAGGCGTTGCCTGTGTTGTTTCGGGCTGCCTGAAAAAAATCCTGTCATTGCGAGCCGTGATGAAATCACGGCGTGGCAATCTTATTGTCAGTTAGGTCAATTAAAACTTTTCAGGCTGCCTGAAATGGTTTTTGCTTTATCGTTCCCGTATTTAGGAGATTGCCACGCCTTAAACTTCGTTTAAGACTCGCAATGACAGCATAGGTTTCAGTCTGCCAGAAAGCGTTTTATCCGTTGTGGTGGGGCGAATACCCACCCTACAAACTGATACGAAAACGCCGTAAGGTGGGTTTTCAACCCACCACAACGCCGTTAGGCGTTGCGTGTATGTTT
>JAFWTP010000059.1 GCA_017518845.1 Neisseriaceae bacterium | reverse complement strand
GGAGATTGCGTACGCCTTGCGTTGCAAGGCTCGCAATGACGGTAGTTTTTTGGCTACGCCGAACGCTGTTTCAGGCTGCCTGAAAACATCAAAAGAAGCAATTTAAGTCAAAAATAATGCGATTAGAATATATAATTCATTTTTTTAACCAACAAACCCCACAGGTGCAACGATGATTTTTGATACACTCAACCATTTGCCCGATTATCTGCCTTTAATGCCGCAATTAGCGGAAGTGATTAAAATCTTGCAACAGTCTGATTTTGCAAATAAACCCGCTGGGCGTTATGAAACGGATAATCCTGCCGTGCGTTTTAATATTGATGAATATGAAACCGTGCAACAGCCAAAAGCGTTTGAATTTCATAAAAAATATGCCGATGTGCAAATTGTGTTGCAGGGACGCGAAATTCATCACACCGCCTTGCGTGATGATGTTTTGGCAGTGAAAGATTTTGACACAGAACGCGATATTGCGTTTTTTGATAGTTTGCCTGTGGGCGAGTATCTACTTGAATACGGGCGTTTTTGTATTTATTTTCCCAATGAGCCGCACCGCAGTCAGTTGGCAACTGATGAACCTGCGTTTGTGAAAAAAGTGGTGTTTAAGGTGCGTTTGAATTAGGATTGTGCCATGAACAAACCGTCTATTTTTCTGCCGTTGGCGTTGATTATTATCGGTGCATTATGGTTTTTGCGTGCCACGGATATTTTGCCGCCGTCTTACATTATTTTGTCGATTGCCTTGTGTGTGGCAGGCGTTTTGGTGCTGATTTTTGACGGCATTAACAAGCAATCGATTGTTGCCGCTCCATTGCTGATTTATTGCGGTGTTGCGGTGTTTTTATTCTACCGTGAATTGTTGAATTTATCGCCGCTAATTGCTTTGGGTATGGTGGTTTCAGGCGTGCTAATGCTGATTGCCCGCAGTGATTTAGTGCCTGATAAAAGCACGCCACCTGCCAAAAATTCGCAACTGTAAAAAGTTTTCAGGCAGCCTGAAATATATAAAAAACGGAAGAAAATTCTTCCGTTTTTGATTATTATTTTTCCAATTCTTTTACTCTTTGACCCGTTTTATCAATATAAAACCACTCTTCATTTTTATTGACTTTTGCCATACCGTTTTCAAAATCGTTGGCAAAATGGTATTCAAAGGGAATCACCGTTTTGCCTTGTGTGTCGATATAGCCTTTTTTACTGCCTTTTTTGGCGTGTGCCAAACCTTCTTTGAAATCAGATACATGGTCGTATTCTAATGGAATAACAACTTTACCTTCGGCATTGATAAAGCCAAATTTATGGTCTTTTTGTGCAACTGCCAAACCCTCGGATAAACAGCCTATTCTTTTATAGCCTGACGCAGCAGGACGCACGCATTCGGCAAAAGCGGTGCTACTGATAAGTGCAGTTCCTGTCAGCAATAAGCACAAAAAACGGCGAATAGAATTTGATGTGTGTGTCATTTTCCTTTTCCCAATTCATTTAAAAATAAAAAAATAATTGCTTATCTCAAATTAAAACTGCCGTATTATATAACCAATATTTACAATGCGTACTTATTATATTAGTGCATTGCAATATAATAAAAAAGGGTTTTAACTTACGCCGCAGGCTCGCAGAAACTTCGGTTTGATTGCTTTGCAATCTACTGATTTACTTCGTAAATCAATAAGTTGCACTTCGTGCAAATAAACCTTGTTTTCAGGCAGCCTGAAACTTTTATTCACAAAAAAATTGTACAAGGCATAGATAATACAAAACATTTTATAAAATCAAATCGTTGTACTTGCCCCTATGGGGCTACGGCGTTTCTTACAAAAAAACCGCACTCAAAAGTGCGGTTTTTATTTTCAACAAAACCCTTAACCACCCAAGCATACTGATGTGAAAAGGTTTTGGGCTTTTTCGTAGGCGGCATCTGCGGTTTCGGCAAATACGGTGAAGTGTCCCATTTTGCGACCAGGACGGGCTTCTTTTTTGCCGTATAAATGCAAGAATGTGTCTGGGTTTTTGTGCAACGGTGTCCAGTCGGGTTCTTCGCCGTTTTCGCCCCAAATATCGCCCAATAAATTAACCATACAGCAGGGGTGAATGAGTGAAGTGCGAGACGGCGGCAAACCACACATAATACGCACTTGTTGCTGGAACTGGTCGGAAACGCAAGCGTCCATAGTGTAATGCCCTGAATTGTGCGGACGCGGGGCGATTTCATTGACCACCAACTGTTGTTTGTCGCCTACCACAAACATTTCTACCGCCAAAACGCCGACATAGTCTAATTTTTCAGCCAAATGTTTTGCCATCACTTCGGCGCGTTTGGTGAGTTCTTCGGGCAAGCGTGCTGGCACAATGGTGAATGCCAAAATGCCGTTGTCGTGAATATTTTCCGCAGGCGGGAAAGTAACCACCACATTGTTGTCCAAACGGCACACAATGACGGACAATTCAGCACGCAAGTCCAATTCTTTTTCCAAGATATACGGACCGTCCTTGGCAAGAGACGATAGGGAAGTCAATAAGCCTGTTTGCGTTTTAACTGTGCGTTGACCTTTGCCGTCATAGCCCAAAGTGGCAGTTTTAAGAATGCCAGGCAGAAGTTGTTTGGTGTTGGCATTTAAGTCTTCACGCGAGCGAATGGCTTGATACGGTGTTACAGGCAGACTGGCTTTGCGAATGGCGGCTTTTTCGTCAATGCGATTTTGGGCAATCGCTACCAATTCGCCCGCAGGGGTTACCCGTGTTTTTTGTGCCAATTTCACCATTGCGGCGGCATTGACATTTTCAAACTCGGTAGTAACCGCGGCACATTGTGCGAGTTTTTCCAAAGCGGCCTCGTCATCGTATGCTGCACAAATGTGTTCGTCTGCAAACGCTGCCGCAGGTGCGTCAGGGTCAGGGTCTAATACGGTTACTTGATAGCCCATGCGTTTGGCTGCCATAGCGAAAAAGCGTCCTAATTGACCGCCGCCCAAAATACCCAACATAGCAGGTGGAGCAATCATCGGCACTTTTTTGTCGTTGATTTTGCCGTCTGTCAAAATGGACGCGACTTTGGATTCTTCGGCAGGTTTTTCTTCTGCTTTGGCAGGTTCGGGTTTCACTTCTTCTGCCTTAACAGGTTCAGGCTTAACAGGTTCAGCCGCCGCAGGTTTTACTTCTTCTGCCTTAACAGGTTCGGGCTTAACAGGTTCAACCGCGGCAGGTTTCACTTCTTCTGCTTTCACAGGTTCAGGCTTAACAGGTTCAACTGTTGCAGGTTTCACTTCTTCTGCCTTAACCGCTTGCACAGGAGTGGGGGTAACTGGTGTTACAGGTTTTACTTCTGCGGGTTTCACAGGTGTTGCTGGTGCGGGTGTGATTGTTGGCATAACAGGTTTTGGGCTGACTGCCGCAGGTTGCGGTGCAACAGGACGCATTTTTCCGCCCAACGCTTGTAGCGGCGATGGTTTAACCGCCGCAGGTTGGGGCGGCTGTTTGCCGCCAATCGGTTGCAATGGGGGCAGGGTTTGTGCGGTTTGTTGTTTGTTTATCGCAGTTTTTAATCCCTGCAATGCCGATGAAGTGCCTGATGAACCAGCACTTTCAGGCGGCGTACCCATGATAATAGCAGGGTGCGGTTGCTCTAATTCGGAAAAATCATCTTCGGAGAGAATGGAAATTCCAGAAGTGTTCGCATTTTTGGGGTCGCTCATTGTCATACTGCCTTTCTACATTTCACACAAATGTTATGAAATCATTGTTGTTAAAACTTTTTCCGTCTGTTGCTGGCGGAATGCCTTTAATTTATCTAATAATGCATGGTCGTTCTCGGCTAACATACTGACCGCAAACAAGGCGGCGTTAGCGGCACCTGCTTCACCAATCGCAAATGTTGCCACAGGCACGCCTTTGGGCATTTGCACAATGGATAACAGCGAATCTTCGCCACGCAAGTATTTACTGGGCACAGGCACGCCCAAAACAGGCACATCAGTTAATGCGGCAGTCATACCAGGTAAGTGTGCTGCACCGCCTGCACCTGCAATAATTGCTGTTATACCACATTCTCGTGCTTTGCGGGCATATTCATACATTAAATCAGGCGTGCGATGTGCCGAAACAACCTTTGTTTCATATTCTACGCCAAATTGCGACAGAATTTCAGCGGCGTGGCTCATCACTGCCCAATCGCTGTTGCTGCCCATAATAATGCCAATTTTCGCCATTGTCGTTATCCTTTATCAAATAATGTGCTGTTTTTTCCTAATTATTCTATTTTCAGGCTGCCTGAAAGATTTTGTGCGTTTTGGTGGGTTGGAAACCCACTACGACTTGTTTTCTATTTTAACAGTTGTTGTGCCTTTTGGGCGGCTCGACTGTTTGGGTATTTTACAATTAACGAACGCAGTGTGGTTTTGGCACTGTCCTTTTGTTGCAAACGATTTTGGCATTGAGCAATCAACAAAAATGCGTCTGGCGTGTGGCTGTATTCTGTATGGCGTTGCGTTAATTGGTGTGCGGTGCGAACCGCTGATTCGCAATTATTTAATTTTGTGTGGCTTTGTGCGAGCAACCACAAAGCGTCTGCACTGTTTTCTGAACCTACATTTTCTTGCAAATAATCATTTAACAACGATACGGCTTTGGTGTATTGCTTGTTTTGATACGCCTGTTGTGCGTCTGCCAAAGTGTTGGGCGGCGTTTCGTCAGGCGTATTTTCCATTGCCATATTATTGCGGTCGGCAAGCACTGCAATACTGCGTTCTAAATCGTTTTGACGGCGTTCTAATTGGGTGATTTTTTCTTTTAATTGGCGATTGGTCTCAACTAATTCATTGAAACGATTTTCGATTTCTCGGTTGTTTTGAATGGGTTTTTCTATGGTTTGTGTCGGCGTTTCGGGCAGAACAACAGGAGCAGGCGTGCGACAAGCACACAGGCTGCCTGAAAGAATAATCAAAGAAAAAAGAGTCAGCCGTTTCATTTTTTAATCAATAAAGTTAAACCGTCCCCAATCGGTAAAGAT
>JAFWTP010000058.1 GCA_017518845.1 Neisseriaceae bacterium | reverse complement strand
TTGTTGCTGGCACGCAAAACGGCGGAACGCAACAAGCGGGCGGGCGAACTTTCGTTGGTGAAAAGTTTCACCACCACATTTGTGCCGTGATAAATCGGGCGGGTGTTGAGCATGTGTTTGAAATTGTAGGTTTCTAAAACATTCTTACCGCCGATGTCTTTACCTTTTGCGGCTGCCTGAATAATTTGTTTGGCTAAAATATCTGCTCCTTCCAAGCCTAAATTAAAGCCGTGTGCGGTTACGGGGTGCATGCCCACGGATGCATCGCCGATGAGTGCTGCTCTTTCGGCAAAGAAACGGCGGGCGTGCGTGCCGACTAATGGATAGGTATGACGCGTGGAAGCCACGGTAATATCGCCTAATTTGCCGTCTGTTTCGCGATAAATGTCTTGGGCTAACGCCTCGTCATCTAATTGTAAAATTTTATCGGCTTTGTCGCTGTCAATGGTAATCACCATATTCGACATAAATTCGGTCAAAGGCAGAATAGCCAGCGTTCTGCCATAGTGAAAACACTCAAAAGCGGCGTGTCCATTGCTTTCGGTATGCCGCACACGGAAAGTGATGACGGTTCTGCCAAAACGGTGCATATCGGTGGGAATGCCGATTTTGTCGCGTGTGGTAGAAAAACGGCTGTCGGCACACACTAATAATTTGGCGGTAATGGTGTCGCCGTTGTCTAATGAAACACGAACGCCGTTGTCGTTGGTTTTCACTTCGCCCACCTTGCGTTCGGTTAAAATTTCCACATTCGGCTGGTCTTTAACGGCGTTGTATGCCGCTTCGCGAATGCGGTGATTGGGAATTAAATAGCCCAAACGGTCCGTTGCTCCGCCACGCGCCTTTTTCGGTTGCGGAAAATGCAGTTGATAGGGCGATGTGCCATTAACCACTTTGGCTTCTTTAAGACGATAAATTTCTTCTTCTGGCACTTGTTGCCAAATGCCCAAATTCTGCATAATTTCGCGTGATAAATGGGTGAGTGCAATTTCGCGAGCGTCAAACGGCGGCTTTTCTAAAACGCTGCGTGGCAGTTGTTCCACAATTTTGATTTGTAAAGGATTGCCAGCAAATTCCCGAGCAAAACTCAAACCCGCAGGACCTGCTCCGATAACCACAATATCGCTTTGATAATCCATAATTGCACCTGACGCTTTGTGTTAAAACAAGCGTTTATTATAACCGATTGCAGGTTTGAATTTTGATATGTATTGTTGCGAAATGTCAAAAGGCTTTCAGGCAGATGCAAACGCTATAATTTTTAATGAAAAAACGGTATCATTCACACTTTTATTACACATAACAATCAAACAATGGATTTTAGTTGGCTGTTGCAAGCATCAACTTGGATTGGTTTTTTCACCTTGTTGGTGCTGGAAGTGGTTTTGGGCATTGATAACTTGGTGTTTGTTGCCATTTTGGCAAATAAGGTGAAGCCCGAATTTCGCGATCGCACGCGTATGTTGGGTTTGGGCTTGGCGATTGTGGTGCGTTTGTTTATGTTGGCAGGCGTGTCGTATATTATGACGCTCAATAGCGATTTATTTCGTGTCGGCGATTTTGCGGTGTCGGGGCGGGATATTGTGATGTTTTTTGGCGGCTTGTTTCTTTTGTATAAAGCCACAACCGAACTACACGAACGCTTGGAAAGCAAAGCCCATTATGCTCAAAATATTTATTCCACTGCCGCTTACGCTACCGCAGGCACGGTGATTTTGCAAATCCTTGTTTTAGATGCGGTTTTTTCTTTGGACGCAGTTCTAACCGCCGTGCATATGGTCGAACACATTATCGTGGCAATGGCGGCAGTGGTCGTGGCTATGGGGGTGATGATTTGGGCAAGCAAGCCTTTAACCGCTTTTGTCGAGCAGCACCCCACAGTGGTGGTGCTGTGTTTGGGCTTTTTGCTGATGATAGGCTTGTCTTTGGTTGCCGAAGGTTTTCATTTTAAAATTCCCAAAGGATATTTATATGCCGCGATTGGTTTTTCCATTATCATAGAAGTGTTTAATCAAATTTCGATGAAAAATCGTAAGGCGAATACTTTTTCAGGACATTCGTGGCGAAGAAGAGCAGCGGATTCTGTATTAGGCATGATGGGTATTCGCGAAGATTTAGTCGCCAAAGCAGCCAAAAGCGGTAAATCGGACGAAGAAGGGGTGTTTGAAGCGAACGAAAAAAATATGATTCGCAGTGTTTTTACGCTGGCAGAACGCTCGGTGCAAGCGGTGATGACCCCCCGCCGTGATATTGAACGCTTGGATATTTCTCAACCTTATGAGCAGCAAAAAGAGCAAATTCAAACCACGCCGTTTTCGCGGCTGATTGCTATCGGCAAAGCGGGCATTGAAGAGCCGTTGGGATTTGTGGCAAAAAAAGATTTACTCAATCAAATCTTACATTCAGGCAGCCTGAATATTATAGACGCAGTCAAGCAACCCCTTGTTTTACCTGAAACTTCTACGGTTTTGGCGGCTTTGGAATTATTCCGCAAAAACAGTGCGGATTTGGCATTAGTGGTTGATGAATTTGGAGCGGTGCAAGGCATGCTGACGATGAAAGATATGATGGAAACCATTGCAGGCGAGTTTCCCGAAGAATTTGAACGCGAAGACGCCCCAACCATTCAAACCCATGATGACGATAGTTTAACGGTTGATGGCAGTTTGGAATACGCCGAATTAGCCCAGCAAATTAACTTACCGCCCCTGCCTGATGACGCAGATTTTCATACCGTGGGCGGCTTGATTATGGAAGAAATGCAGGAAATTCCCAATGTCGGCGATTTTGTCGATTATTGCGGCAAACGCTGGACGGTAATTGAAAAAGACGGTCAAAGAATTGAACGGGTGAAAATTGATAGCATTAAGGTGTGAGTAAAGGAGTTTCAGGCTGCCTGAAACAGGAATTTTTAAAAGTTCCCTATAAAAATGAAACAATAAATCAGTTAAAATATGCGTTTCTAAAATCAATATGGATTGACAAATGAAAAAAATTGCTGTTTTTTTTGCCGTTGTTCTGTGCGTATTTGCGAACAAACAGACCGCATTATCGCTTGATATAGAAAAAACACACAATAAAAACAGTGCCGCAATCATTAAAAAATACATAAATATAATTGATAAAAACGCAATCTGCCAAAAAATCATAGCACCGATAAAAAGCGTGTTGTCGATGACCATGCTCAACGCCCAACCCAAACATAAACTGCGTTTGGCTTTTGGTTTGGAAGCCGAAAAAAATTCTTATGCCGCAGGCGAAACCGTCAGCGTGCGTTATTTACACTTTGCAAGCGATAGCAATTATTCCTTTCATACGGATAGCGATGATGTAACACTTCGCCATGAATGGGACGAAAAAGGCATGGTCATTCGCTTTGAAATGCCCAACCATGATGTGCGTATTTGGGTCAAATCAACCAACACCATGGAAAACAAAAATCCACCGCCATCAGAAAAAACGATTGAATACAAATCACGCCCAGATAATGATTTTATCGGCACTTGGTTCTGTCCTGAATGCGGTGCGAAAAATCAAAGACGCTATTGCAGCGATTGCGGTCTTAAAAAGATATAGTGTGTTATTTCAGGCTGCCTGAAACTTTAATCATAAGGAAAAAACAATGAAATTTACCTATTTTGTACTGATTTTGGCATTGGGCGTAACCGCTTGCGAACGCCGCACAGGGCAAGACCCTGCTTTGTATCCGAATGAGAACATTCGCGACCGCCAAACCGCATTCAAAAATATTGGCGGCGATATGACGCTATTAAGTAAGGCTATCAACACAAGTGGTGCGATTGATATAAATAAAATCAAACAGTATGCCGATGATTTATCCAAACATGCCAAACAACCGTTTGATTTTTTTGATGAAAAAGATAAAGGCGGTAAATCTCGCCCCGAAGTGTGGTTGCAACGCCCTGTGTTTGAAATGGAACGCGATAAATTTATCGCCGCCGTAGAACGCTTTAATGCCGCCGCAGGGTCAGGCGAAATCGAACAAATCCGAGCCACATTCGCCCCTGTTGGCGACAGTTGTAAATCGTGCCACGATACTTTTAAAATGAAATAATCGTTCAGGCAGCCTGAAAATTTGACGATTGTCAAAAAAATAAAAAATATGCTATAATCCGCCAGTTTGTTGTTCTGTTTTTTCAGAACAACATTTTCGTTTTTACAAAATTCATAAGGAACACAAAGATGAATAAAACACTGTTGGCGGTTTTAACCGCTTTGGCTTTAACCGCTTGCGGACAACAACAAGCAGCCGCTCCTGCCGAACAACCTGCTCCTGCCGCCCAAGAAGTCGCTCCTGTTGAGCAAGCCGCTGCTCCTGCTGCGGAACAACAACCTGCCGCAGAAGTTGACCATGTAAAAGCCCGCCAAGACGCGTTCAAACAAGTGGGCGAAGCCATGAAAACCATTGGCGATGTGGTTAAAGGCGATGTAGCGTATGACGCAGAACAGTTCAAAGCCGTTGTTGCTCAAATGCAAGACGCAGGTGCGGAAGCATTCCAACACTTTGGCGAAGACACACAAGGCGGTAATGCCAAAGCCGATATTTGGACAAATATGGCTAAATTTGAAGAAGGTCGCGACAAAATGGCAGCCGCAGTTGCCGCTTTGAACGAAGCCGCTCAAACCAATGATTTGAACGCCATTAAACCCAAAATGGGCGATTTAGGCGGTTCATGCAAATCCTGCCACGACGCATTCAAAGAAAAAACCAACTAATTTTTGCTTTGAAAAAGTTTCAGGCAACCTAAAAAAGGTTGCCTGAATTTTTTTGTGTTGAAAAAGTGTTGAAAAATGAGAAATGTCTGGTAAAACTAACTTTTTATAGTCAAAACACTTTTTTATTCCATAACAATCGGCGATACTCGCCATTTTTTTCCTTTATTTTCAATTATTTCAGGCTGCCTGAAATGGTTTTGCAACAAAGGAAACATTGGCACAAACAACTGCTTTGCGGTGCGATTGGGCGGTGCAAAGCCGTCTTTTTGCCAGCCGCTTTCCGTAGCAATCATTCGGGCTTGCGGCACACCAAATGGGTCGCTTAAAATCCAGCGACTGTTGCCGTTATTCATTCCTTGCACCGCCAAAACCGAAGTTTGCACCACGCTGTCGCCGTCTAATTGTTCCACTTGAAACCAGCGTGTTTCTCCTTGTGGTAAATTGGGTCGCATGGCAAAATCAGACACCGCAACGCAAGACGATAATAATAAAGCACACAATAAACCTTTCAGGCTGCCTGAAACTTTATTCATTTTTTATTATCCTTTGCCAAATCAGGCAGCCGCACTTCGCTATAAAAACTACCCACCACCTGCGTTACATTCATATGATATTGGCGAAAGGCGTGAAACAATTCTGCGTCAGGTTTCATTGGATTGTGCCAAAAATCTTCTAACGAATTTTGGTCGGTTAAACCTGCAATATTGTAATTGGCACGTCCCAACGCTTTTACGGGCATACCGTGTAACAGTGCCGACACGCCAGATGTGCTGTTCATAACGACCATTGCCCGTCCTTTACGCAATAACACAGGCATAGGCATATCGTGAATATAAAACACGCGTCCTTGGCAATGCGGATTTTTTTGAATAAAATCATTGATTTGTTTTGTATAATCTTTAAAATAAATATCAAAAGGGTGATGTTTGACCATTAAATTTAAATCAGGCGGTGCATGATTGGCAAACGATTGCAATACATACAATAAAAATTCTTCTACAGACGCAAAATCAGAATGAACGCTGATTTGTGCGTCATCAAATAATTGCAAAGGTAAAATATAAAAATTGCTTATTTTATTATGAATAATTTTTCGCATTAACGATTTATCTTTACCACGATATTTTAATCGCCGCATTTCTCCCAACGATAAACGAAAAATAAATTCTTTAATACTGTAATTACGGTGATGTTGATAATAAGGATATTTAGAGCGTTTTCGATTACCCAACCAAGTATAACGAAATGCTTTTAATCGTCCGCCCCAAAATGTTTTAAAATTTCCTTTTGGGGATCGATAATCTTTTTCTTTTAAATTATCAAAGGCTGCCTGAAAAAATGCTGCGTTTAATGGAATAGGTGAAAAATGATTACAACCATCTTTTTCTATAGTAATGAAAAATGGTCGAAAATAGCCTTCTTCCATTGCCCAAAAATGAAGATTTTTTTCTAATGAAATTTGTTTGGCAATTTTGTGCATTGGTCTTGTATCGCCAAAACAAATTATGCTATCTATATTATTTTTTTCGATAAAACCAGATAAAAATTGATTAAAATTATCCATTCTATCAGTAAAAGCAAAGGTATTTGGATTGCTTTCGGGATAATAATATTCATCACCACCGTTAAAATTGATTTTATACACGGTTTTTTGATATTTTGATAACCATTTATTAAATTGCAAGAAAAAACCACCCATTGGTCCTTGCAATAAGAGAATGTTTTGTGAGGTATCTAATAGAATTTCTAAATTGTGTTTAATTTGTGTCATTATTGTGTTCCGTATCTTTTTATTTCAGGTTACCCGAAAGTTCCGTTTTTAATAATTTTGCTAACATTTTTACACTATTTTCACTGTCATTTAGACAATGAATATAATGATAATACTTACCCCCTGCGTCTATAAAAATCTTTTTACCTGAAATGGCGATTTCTTCTAATGTTTCCAAACAATCGCACACAAAACCAGGGCAGCAAATATTGATGTTTTTTATACCCTGTTTGGGTAATTCATTTAATATATCTTGCGTACAGGGTTCAATCCATTTAGCACGACCAAAACGGCTTTGAAAAACAACACGATACTGTTGTTCATTCAAATTTAATTTATCCGCTAATAATTGAGCGGTTTTGTAGCATTGTGCTTTATATACATCACCTGCTGTGTGTTGTGCTAATGGAATACCGTGAAACGACATTAACAGCATATCAGCATTTGGCATTTGGGCATTTTTAATGTTATTTGCCAAAGCGTCAATATAAGGTTCAAAATCGTAAAATGCACTAATGGTTTGCACCGCAGGTTGCACGCGTGTTTTTAATAAGGCACGCCACAAAGCGTCCAAAGCCGCCCCAGCGGCGGAAGACGCATATTGCGGAAACAAGGGCAAAGCCACAATGTGCGTGATGCCGTCTTGCTTCATTTGCTGCACCGCCGACACAACAGACGGATTGCCGTAACTCATTGCCGCATAAACAGGTGTATTTATTTGATTTTGCAAGTCTTTTGCTAAATTTTGCGTATGCACAATTAAGGGCGAACCTTGATCCGTCCAAACCTTGCGATACAAGGCACCGCTATTTTTGGGGCGAAACGGCAAAATAAAACCATACAAAATCAAACGCCACAGGGCGGGCGGCATTTCAATCACACGGCGGTCGGAGAGAAATTCCCGCAAATAACGGCGAACGGCAGGGACTTCGCAATCATCAGGCGAACCCAAATTCAACAACAAAACCCCTGTTTTGCGTTCGCTTAACTGTTCTACCGCGCCTATTTCAGGCAAAAATAACGCCATTTTGCTTGCCGCCGTTTGTCTTAAAGGCGTTATTGTAATATAAGTTTATTAAAGATAACTGATTTATTTGCTTTCAGGCTGCCTGAAAAAATTTATAATATTTGCTTTTACCAAAGAACCTAAAATTCGTAATATGCTGAATATTCAAAATATTTCCCTGCAACGCGGCAATAAAATTTTGCTGAATAATGCTTCGTTTCAACTTTATCCCAAAATGAAAGTGGGTTTAATTGGCAAAAACGGCTGTGGTAAGTCGTCTTTGTTTGCCTTAATTCGTGGCGAAATTTTGGCAGATAAGGGAGAGATTGCGTATCCGAAACACTGGAAAATTGCGTCTGTGAAACAAGAAACGCCGTCATCGAATTTATCGGCATTGGATTATGTGTTATCTGCCGATAGTGAGTTACAAAATATTCAGGCAGCCTTAACAAATGCGGAAGAAAAAAATGACGGCATTTTAATTGCCAATTTGCATACGCAATTAGAAGAAATTGGAGCATATGATATAAAATCTCGTGCGGCTAAATTACTCTCTGGATTAGGTTTTTCTGATGAAGAACAAAATCTTGAAGTTAAATTATTTAGTGGCGGCTGGCGTATGCGATTAAATTTAGCACAAGCCTTAATTCAAAGAAGTGATTTATTATTATTGGACGAGCCAACTAATCATTTGGATTTAGAAACGGTATTGTGGTTAGAACAATATCTTAATTCTTTGGATTGTGCCATTTTATTGATTTCGCACGACCGTGACTTTTTAAATGCGACAACGCGACAAACGCTTGAATTATCACAACAAACGCTCACACTTTATGGTGGTCATTACGATTTTTATTGTCAAGAAAAAGCCATTCGCCTATCGCAACAGGCGGCACAATATGCCAAACAACAAGCCCATATTCAGCATTTGCAAGCATTTATCAATCGTTTTCGAGCCAAAGCCACAAAGGCACGGCAAGCACAAAGTCGCGTTAAGGCTTTGGAAAAATTAAAAAAAATTACACCTGCATATTTAGATAGCGAAGTGTCGTTTGATTTTCTGCCGCCTAATCATCAACCTGATATGCTGATTGCTATGGACAATGCCAGCGTGGGTTATATTGCAGATAACCCATTGATTAACAATGTAAAATTAAGAATAGAACGCGGCGGACGATACGGTTTATTGGGCGTGAATGGTAGTGGCAAAACCACGCTGATTAAAACGCTCACAGGTGATTTAAATTTGCTTTCAGGCAGCCTGAATAAGTCAGCGAAATTAAAAATCGGCTATTTTGCCCAGCATCAATTAGACGCACTGCGTCCTGATTTTAGCCCCGTGCGGCATATTCAAGAACTATCGCCACAAGCCAAAGAACAAGATATTCGCAATTTTTTGGGCGGTTTTGCGTTTTATGGCGATATGGCTTTGTCGCCGATTGTCGATTTTTCAGGCGGCGAAAAAGCCCGCTTGGCGTTGGCTTTATTGGTGTGGCAAAAGCCGAATTTATTGCTGTTAGACGAGCCAACGAATCATTTGGATTTATCTATGCGACAGGCACTCGCCCTTGCCCTGCAAGGTTTTCAGGGAGCCTTGTTAGTGGTTTCGCATGACAGAAGTTTAATGGACGCGGTGTGCGATTCGTTTTTGCTGATTGAAAGGGGCTCTCTGAAAACATTTGACGGCTCGCTTGATGACTATCAGCAATATCGACTGTCGCAAAATTTGCAACAAAACAACAAACCGATGATTTCTGACCGCAAAAAAGAAAAGCAAAAAGAAGCCCAAATGCGGCAAGAAATATCACGACAAATCAAACCATTGCAAAAAATTGTTCAAGAGTGCGAACAAAAATTGGAACGCTTAATGCAAGAAAAACAACAAGCGGAGGTTTTTCTCGCGTCCGAACAAGCGTATAATGATGAAAATAAAACGCTTTTATTACAAACAACGGAACGATTGCGGCTGGTTAATGCGGAAATTGAAGACACCGAAAACCGCTGGTTAGAAACACAAACGATGATTGAGAGTATCACCAACAACAAAGGATAAAGGATAAAGCAAATGAAATACACTTCATTGATTTTCAGCATATTATTGTTATCAGTAGGCGTTGCCAACGCCGAAATTTATGTATGCAAAAAAGCCAATGGCACAACCGAATACACATCAACACCGCAAGCAAATTGTGCGGAAATGCCCGAAACCAAAGTAGCAGGCTATTCGCCTACGGTTGTGCGGGGTTCTTATTCCGACAGCAATCCTGCCCCCACATTTGAAAACGAACAACCGCAAGTAAGCGAACGAAAAGCGGCTGCCGAACAGCGTTGGCGTGAAGCCGAAAAAGCATTGGAAGAAGGCAGAAACACCCGTTTGGGCAATGAAAGACATAATTATGTGAAATACCAAGAACGCGTCAAAGGCTTGGAAGAAGCCGCCGAAAAAGCCCGTTTAGAATACGAACGCACCCGTTAAACAACTCATCAAACAAGGAAACCAACAATGAAAAAACTTGCATTTTGCCTATTGGCTTTGACCGCACTGACTGCCAACGCCACGATTTACGAATGTTTTCGTGGCGGCGAAACCGTTTATACCAACAAATCAGGCAGCAACTGTCGGGCTATGGAAGTGGGCAAAATTGGCTCATACTCCCCTGCCAAAGTAAAACCATCGTCCGATTATTCTTCGCCTTATTTATCATCATCATCGAGCAGCAGCAAAAGTTCGAGTGGCGGTATTGTACGCACTTCTCGTTCAGGCACAACAAGCGAACGCATTCGTCCCGAAGTGCAATTACAACGAGACAACAGCCGTACAGGCATTCTCAAACAAGAATTAGCCAACGAACAACAGGCACTTGCTTTGGCACAGAAAAACTTGGCAGACGGCAAAGCAGCCAATAAAGACGCGGCAACCATTGCCGCATTAGAAGGAGCAATCCGCGATCGCCAAGAAAACATCACCGCCTTACAAAAAGAAATTTCTCGTATGTAAAAGCACAGATTGTTTCAGGCTGCCTGAAACAATCTTTTTTCAAATGATTGACAACAATGTTTCTCACGCACTTACGCCCCGCCCGACTTGACGACTGTGCCGACATACACTCGGCACACGAATTTTCCGTGCGTTATGCCTGCGAACATTATTACAACGACAACATTTTACAAGCATGGTTAGAACGCCTGTCTATGGACAGTTACACAGAAGCCATCGCACATCGCACCGTGTGGGTGATTGAATACAAAAACCACATACAAGGATTTTTCCAACTCAACCTACCCCGTGCCGAATTAGACGCATTGTATGTACACCCATTTGTTCATCGACAAGGATTAGGCACAGCGATGTTACAAAAAGCCGAACAAATTGCCTTTAATTCAGGTTTAGGTATGCTCAAACTTTACGCATCGCTTAACTCCGTGCGATTTTACGAAATCAACGGCTACAAAAAAATCAGCGATTGCGAAGTACATCTCAACCCCAAAGTATCTGTCCAAGTTGGCTTAATGCAAAAATATCTACATGAAAGCGACATCATTTATTAATATAAAATAGGCTGCCTGAAAACAAAAAATGCAGGTTTTTGCCTGCATTTTTATTTGATTTAAGCCATTATTTTTTCTCATCTTTTTTCACCGCAGGTTTGGCGGATTTGGGTTTGGGTTCGGTTTTTACGGGAGTAACTTCGATTTCTTTTTCCACTTGTGCATAAACCTTATCGCCGATTCCCTTTACCTGTTTTAATTCTTCTTTATTTTTAAAACCGCCGTTTTGCGTGCGATATTCCACAATCGCCGCCGCTTTGGCTTTGCCGATACCTGGCAAGGCTTCTAACTCATCGGCGGTTGCGGTATTCAAATTAACCGCCGCCAAAGCAAAAGACACACCGAAAACAGAAACAGCAGAAAAAATCAATTTTTTCAACATGGTAAATACTCCCATTGTTTTGGTTAATCGAATAAGTATTCTAATGCAATGCAACAAATAAACGCAACCTTTTCAGGCAGCCTGAATGCAATATTTCATCAATTAGGACATTTTATGCAACATAAAATGAATTTCAGGTATGCTAAAAACTGAAATAAAAATGCGTGCTAAATTAGAAAAATATTAACCAACCAAATAATATAGTAATGCCTCCCACAATAATAATAGGGGTACACCCGTCATTATTCCTTAACTTTTCTGCCTCACGCTCTTTTTCGCGTGCCATGCGTAAATGTTCGTCTCTTTCTCTTTTTAATTCAGATATGCTTTTCTTTGTCATAACTAACTCCTTGTTTGCTATAATTTTTTTCGTGAGTAAGAGATTAAATCTCTTACTCACGAGATTTGGTTTTTCTATGAAATCAACGGAATACCCAAAGCTGCCGCCGCTGCTGTAACTGCAACACGAACTCCTACTTTGGCAACTTCACCAACAACAGCATCTTCTATGGCTTTTCCTTTTTCTTTTGCCATTTCTCTGTGATACTCTGCTTCTTCTTGCAAAGCACAGGCTTCAGCCAACTGATAGTGGCGTTTAGCTTCTTCGTATGCTTGTTCTGCAGTACTCATGGTTTAATTCTCCTTACAAAAATGGGTTGAAACTTTCGTCATATGCCTATGACAGTACAAATACTACGATATTCGTAGTAAAAAATCAAGAAAAATTGTATGAAATTCGTAGTTTTGTTATTTCACAACAAAACGGCTATGAATTTACAAGAGATTTTTACCGCACGCCTAAAAGACGCACGCAAACGGCGGAAAATGTCGCAGGAAGCGTTAGGCGTTGCTATTGGTTTAGATGAAAGCGTTGCCAGCACTCGCATTAACCGTTATGAAAAGGGAATTCATCAACCCGACTTTATCACGCTTGCCAAAATTGCCGAAGTGCTACAAGTACCACCCGCTTATCTTTTGGCTGATGATAATTTGGCAGCGTGGTTGTTAGCACATTGTACAGAAGATAAAAATGCTTGAATAAGCCTGCCTGAAAGACTGTTTGCATTACCACTCTTCGTAGCAAGCGTAGGGTATGTAGCTTATTGCACACATGTTTTAGCAAGCGTAGAGTGGATAACTTGTTGCCCACGCGTTTTTTATTTTTCAGCGAGCGTAGGGTGTGCAACTTGTTGCACACGCGTTTCAATCCGTTTTCAGGCTGCCTGAAAAATTAACAGTACCGCCGTAGGGTGGGTTTTCAACCCACCACAACGCCGATAGGCGCTGATTAAATCTTTTGTGTTATGCAAACCGTAGGTTTTGGTGGGTTGAAAACCCACCCTACGGCTTATAATCGTTCGGTGCGTTCTTCGTAGTTAGGAGATTACTACGCCTTGCGTGGGGTTGCCACGCCTGAACTTTGTTCAGGCTCGCAACGACACAGGAGTAAGCGGTTTTACCGCTTACTCCTGTCTGTCGGCTCGTAATGACGGTAATTTTTTTGTATGGCATTTCTGTTTTGTTTTTTCAAGCTGCCTGAAATATTTGCGTTAATCATTTTGTTCGTTGCGGTGGGCAAGAATGCCCACCCTATACGGCTGTAATCGTTTGGTGGGTTTTCCATAGTCAAAATTAGCACATTGATAGACGAGAACAAATTTGTCATAATATGATTTCGTTTAGTGTTAGGAATAGCAACAATGCCAACCATTTCAATGTTTTTCGGAATTATTATTCGTATGTATAACGGTGAGCATAATCCGCCACATTTTCATGCGACTTATCAAGATTATAATGCTGTGTTTAATATGGACGGTGAATTAACAGACGGTGATATGCCCAAACGACAGCAAAAATTGATTGCGGCGTGGGCGGAAATTCATCAAGATGAATTATTGGCAAATTGGGATTTGGCAATGGCTGAACAGCCGTTATATAAAATTGCTCCATTGCAATAATACTCTGAAATAGAAAGGAATTTGCAAATGAAAACGCCTAAATGGATAGTCAAAGAAGTGAAAGCAAATGAAGATTATACGCTGTCTTTAACTTTCGCTGACGGTGCAAAAAAAATCTATAATGCTCGCCCGTTGTTGGAAAAGGCAATTTATGCTCAACTGGCAAATTTGGCGTTTTTTCTGAAAGCCCACGCGGAATGTGGTACAGTGGTGTGGAACGATGAAATAGATATTGCTCCTGAACATTTATACGAATGTAGCACAACTGTGGGTGGTTTTCAGGCTGCCTGAAAGGTTATAAAATGATAAAAAATCAAGGATTTACCCTATCGGAATTGATGATTGTCATCGCCGTTTTAGCCATTTTATCTGCGGTTGCTGTGCCGTCTTTTTCAGCGTTTAGCAAAAAGGGGCATTTAAACAAAGCCCGTGCGGCGTTAGTGGAAAACGCTCATTTTATGGAACAATACTACGCTCAACACAAAACTTTCAGGAAAAACTCAACCACTTGGCCAGATTTGCCCCATACCGCAACCAGTAAATTTGATATTGCCTTTACAGCCAAAAGCCCCCAAGGTATCAATAAAGGCGACCGTTTTATTTTATGTGCCAAACCCAACAGCCGCTATCAACAACGAGAAAATCGTTATCTTGAAATCGACCAAGCAGGCTATCTGAAAATTTGCACACCCAAAAACAAACAAGCCGAACCCTGCAAAAATACCTCTCGAACTTGCCAAAAATGGTAGAAAACACCGTAGAGCGTATTGCCAATCCAGCACAACGGATACAGTAGGTTTAGAAGAAACATTTTTGCTGTTCAAAACCTTTGACTCTTCTTAAAATCAGTAATAATAAGGCTTTTAGCGGTTTTTATCCTGAATTTTGTCCTTTACGCCGAATTTTATTTAATATCAATAAATAATCAACGCCGCAGGCAGAGTGGTGGGCAGGAATGCCCACCCTATAATGGACGCTTTTTTTGTTTTAGATTGAGTTTTGCAAAGGTTTCAGCCTGAAATTCATCATATTAAAACATATTAAACAAAAACCCCCGTCCATTTGGACAGGGGTTTTGTTATAGGGTGTTTGGTGGTGTCCTACTTTCACATGGGTAATCCATACTATCATCGGCGATGAGTCGTTTCACGATCCTGTTCGGGATGGGAAGGCGTGGGACCAACTCTCTATGGCCA
>JAFWTP010000057.1 GCA_017518845.1 Neisseriaceae bacterium | reverse complement strand
AGTGTTATTGAATGGAAATAGAGCAAATAACAAGCAATATTCAAGCATTATATAAAGAACAAAAAACAGACATTGTCATTGCTTGGTTGTTAAATAGTTGCGTTGCATTTTTAAGCGGTTTTAGATTTGGCGGTGTTAAATTATATTCTTATTGCTAATTTTAATTAAAAGATAGTAATAAAAATATGGTTTTTAATTGTTTCAGGCAGCCTGAAAAAGTTTTTAAGGAATAAATGAAATGCAAACCTTTTTCAAAGTATTTGTGATTTTAATCAATATTCTTTATTGGTTACCGATGTTTGTTTGCTTTGCTGTAACGATTGTTGTGGCGTGGCTTTTGGGGTCGCATTTTAAGGTTAAAAAGATTTATAAAATTATTATTGCCTTATTAGCGGCGTGTGCGGTTTCTTTGTTTTGGATAATTCCTGCGGAAAAGGCGGAACAACAAAGAATAGCCAAATATAACGAACGCAAAGAAAAATACGAAGAAGCCAAAGCGGTTTTTGATGAACAATGTAAAAAGGCAGGGGAAAAAATTTATCGCACTGTTGATAATGTTGATGGGGTTATGCTATTGAATTTAATTGGAGAAAAAGAACAAAAAAAATATGACCCTATGTGGGAAGATGCGGCAATTAATCATGTTTTATTATCTCCATATACAGCAGAGCAATATATTGACACCTTTTTAAGTTATGATGTTGATTATAATGTTCCTGACCAAAAATATCATTATTGGACAAATGGATATAAATTTGTTGATGTATTGAAAAAAAATGACAATTCAAATATAGATGAAAATACTGTTACTCGTTATACAAGAGTAGAACCGATAAAAGATAGTGAATTAAATAGAGAATTTCAACCTGCTAATCCTGCACGATATATTGTAATTCTTGAAAAAAATGTTGAGCCTGAATTACGCAAACATTGGGTTGCAGGTGCAACGATTAAGATTATTGACCGCCAAACTGATGAATTATTGGCTGAAAAAACAATTTTTGCTTTTGACCCACTTCAAGGAGCAACTTCTGATAGAGGTGCCCCTTGGTCAAGGGTGGATATTTGTCAAGAAATGGGCATAATAAAAAGACAAGGTACATATGTTTTTATTACACCTATTTCTAATTTTGTTTTTACTGTTTTAAATCAACAACCGCTTTTTATGGAGACCGAAAATGAGCGTTAATACATTGAACCAAAACCCCCCCTTTACCGCAACTGAATTGTTGGAGTTTGCTAATTTGCAAATTGCGGCAGAAGCCTTATATGGCTTGTTAGCAAGCGTAGGGTGGGCAACTTGTTGCCCACGCGTTTTAATGAATTTTCAGGCTGCCTGAAAACCCAAAAATCAAATATACTAACCCTTTTTATATATAGGACATAAAAAATGAATTTTCCCCATCGCTCTGTGCCTGCGACAAGAATGCGGCGTATGCGTTTTGATGACTTTTCTCGCCGTCTAATGCGTGAAACCGTTTTAACCGCAGACGATTTTATTTACCCTGTGTTTGTGTTAGAAGGTAAAAATCGTGAAGAAACCGTGCCGTCTATGCCAGGTGTGGTGCGGCAAAGCATTGATAAATTGCTAAAAACCGCCGAAGAATGTGTGAAATTGGGCGTGCCTGTGATTGATTTATTTGCGGCAGCCAGTTCTCAAAAATCGCCAGACGGGCGGGAAGCGTTTAATCCTGACGGCGTAATTGCCAACGCCATTCGTGCCTTGAAAAAGGAATTTCCCGAGTTAGGTATTATGACCGATGTGGCGTTAGACCCTTATACCACGCACGGGCAGGACGGTTTGATTGACGATACAGGCTATGTTCTGAACGATGAGACGATTGAAGTACTGATTAAACAAGCCTTGTGCCACGCAGACGCTGGTGCGGATATTGTGTCGCCGTCTGATATGATGGACGGGCGTATTGGGGCAATTCGAGAAGCATTGGAAAATCAAGGACATATCCAAACGCGTATTATGGCGTATTCGGCAAAATATGCGTCTGCGTTTTATGGTCCGTTCCGTGATGCTGTGGGCAGTTCAGGCAACTTGGGTAAAGGCAATAAATATACCTATCAAATGGACCCCGCCAACAGCAACGAAGCCTTATATGAAGTGGCTTTGGACATACAAGAAGGAGCGGATATGGTGATGGTGAAACCTGGACTGCCCTATTTAGACATTGTGCGGCGAGTGAAAGACGAATTTGCCATGCCCACTTTTGTGTATCAGGTGTCAGGCGAATACGCGATGATTAAAGCCGCCGCCCAAAACGGCTGGTTAGACCACGACGCAGTCATGATGGAAAGCCTAATCGCCTTTAAACGAGCAGGTGCAGACGGCATTTTGACTTATTTTGCGATTGACGCGGCAAGGTTGTTGAAACAAGGTTGATACGGGCTTTCAGGCAGCCTGAAACCTAACTCGTCATTGCGAGCCTTGCCCAAGCAATGCGTGGCAATCTCCTAATCATAAAAAACGGCAATGCAAAAATGTGTTTAGATTGCCTAAATTGGTTTTTGCATTGTCGTTTTTAAGGATAGGCTACCCTAAAACAGGGTTCTGAAACGCTACGCCTGCGGCTTGCTGAACCCTGTTTTAGGAGATTGCTTCGCCTTGCTTGGGCAAGGCTCGCAATGACGACAAGGGCAGCCTGAAAATGTTTTGAATTACGCCTGTTCGACAATTTTAATTTCTTCATCGGTTAAGCCGTAGAGTTGGTACACCATTTGGTCAATGGTTTTATCGGTTTGGCTGATTGT
>JAFWTP010000056.1 GCA_017518845.1 Neisseriaceae bacterium | reverse complement strand
CACTTTGTCGCCCATCAGCGTTAAATAATCCACAATCTGTTCAGGATACACCGCAAATTTCGCAAACACGCCGTCTCGGTTATAGACTGCGTCTTTCATGGTATCAATCACCGTGATTTGGTCATTGACCAACTGCATTAAATCCTTATCGCCCGAAGATATGGCAATCTGAAAACCGTTTTCACAACCTTTTTTTGCCAAAGTTGCCAGCACATCATCGGCTTCCACGCCTGCAATCGCCAACACATTCCAGCCAGACAAATCCGCCAAAACACGAATTTGCTCGGCTTGCGGTCGCAAATCATCAGGCATAGGCGGACGGTTCGCCTTATATTCAGGATACAAATCGTGGCGAAAATTTTTACCTTTTTCATCAAAAACAACCGCACAATGGGTATAATCAGCCATTTGCGTGCTTAATTTTCGTAACATATTCAGCATAGCAAACAACGCCCCAGTCGGCTCGCCATGTGGCGAAGTCAAGGGCGGTGCGGCGTGATACGCACGATATAAATACGAAGAACCATCAACCAACAATAATTTTTTCATTTGAGGAAGCCTTTTTATGACAAAAGAAGAACAACCCGCCTATTTTACCGAAACCATTAGCGAATTTACCGCCGCCGAAGACGAATTACGCAATATTCGTCCTGCGGTGAGCATTTTTGGCAGTGCGAGAATATCATCAGACAATCCAGTATATCAACAATGCGTAACATTAGCACAAAAATTATCCGACACAGGTTTTAACATTATTTCAGGCGGCGGGCCGGGCATTATGGAAGCCGCCAACAAAGGGGCAAAAGCAGGGGTAAGCCGTTCAGTGGGCTTAAATATAGAATTGCCGCATGAGCAATTTGCCAACCCATACCAAGATATTTCCTTGAATTTTAAGCACTTTTTTTCAAGAAAATATATGTTTATCCGCCATTCGATTGCCTTTGTTGCCATGCCTGGCGGCTTTGGCACTTTGGACGAAGTCTCCGAAGTGCTGACCTTAATCCAAACCCAAAAAATGCCCCCAGTCCCGATTATTCTGTTTGGCGAACAATTTTGGACAGGCTTAAAACAATGGTTAGAAAACAGTATGCTACCTGAAAAACTGATTTCTGCGGGCGATACCGACTTATTGCAAGTTGTTGATAATATAGATAAAGTTGTAGAAATTGTCTGCCAACACTACAACAAAACAGCCCAAGACGAAGACCCACAATGCGAATGTGGTAAGTGGCGGATTTAATTGAAAATTGTAGGGTGGGTTTCCAACCCACCACAAAACCGCAGGTTTTGTTATAGGGGGGGCATTCTTGCCCACCGTAACGAACAAACAATTTCAGGCAGCCTGAAAACTAAAAATAAAAGGAAAAACAAAATGTTACGAAACGAACTGATTGCTTATATTGATACATTACTCAACACGCAACAATTTAAAGACTACGCCCCGAATGGTTTGCAAGTTGAAGGCGGTATGGAAGTGAATAAAATTCTGTGTGCCGTAACCGCCAGCCGTGCGGCGATTGAAAAAGCCATTGAAATTCAAGCAGATACCTTGCTTGTTCATCACGGTATGTTTTGGAAAAACGAACCCCCTTGTATTGTCGGCTGGAAAAAACAACGCATTTTCAAATTGTTACACAACAATATCAATTTGCTTGCCTATCATCTGCCGTTAGATGCACAGCCCGAAATCGGTAACAACGCACAACTTGCCCAAAAATTAGGTTTTTCAGTTGAAACATTTTGTGAGGAACAAGGCTTGTTAGCCATATGTTTTTCAGAAAAAAATCAAACACTTGAAAATTTATGCCAAACCATTGCCAAAGAATTAAATCGCACACCGCTTGTTATAGGCAACCCAAATAAAATCATACAAAAACTTGCCATTTGCACAGGCGGCGGACAAGGCTTTTTTCAGGCAGCCTGTAACTTGGACGCGGACGCATTTATCACAGGCGAAGCGTCCGAAGCACAATTTCACTTGGCACGCGAAACCGAAACCGCCTTTATTGCCACAGGACACCACGCCACAGAACGCTACGGCATACAAGCACTCGCCCAAAAAATCAGCCAAACATTCGCCGTTGAATGCGTGTTTTTTGATGAAGACAATCCGATTTAGAAAACAATGAGCAATGAGTAAATCAATTTCAGGCTGCCTGAAATATTTTTATTAAAATAAAATCAATAAGATAGAAAAAATTTAGTTTAATTTAATAGTTCATCGTAGATTAAACTAAATTTTATCTTTTGGTAGTGGTATGGCTTTTTCAGGCTGCCTGAAATGATTTTTTGCATTGCCGTTATACCTTTATTCGCCACCCGAATTTATTGCTTACGCAATAAATTCGGAGATTGCCACGACTTGAACTTCGTTCAAGTCTCGCAATGACGATAAAGGGCTGCCTGAAACACCTTTATAGCCCTGACAGGGGCAACAAACAATTTGATTTTCTAATATTTTTGTATTATCAACGCCTATCGGCGTTCTTGGTGTGCAGGAATGCCCACCCTACGGCGGTTTTATTTCTCAATCCGCCGAATATCTTGCAACTTAAAGCCACAAGCAAATAGTGTGGCGAAATACGATACCGCACCTGCAAACACCAAAGCCAAAAGTTGCAACACACGCACGGCGGCTCGTCCGTCCCATTGCAGGGCGTACCACGACTGGTGTTGTAAGCCCCACAGCACGGCAAACATAACGATTAACGCCACGCACAAACGCAAGAAAAATTTCTTCATCGCAGGGTCGGGTTGGTAAATGCCTTGTCGGCGTAATAATATGTATAAAATCAATGCGTTAAGGCACGCTCCTGACGCAATCGCCGCGGCTAATCCTGCGTGTTTGAAGTGCCACACCAACGCCAAGTTCATACATTGCGTAAAAATCAGCGTGCAAATGGCCACTTTTACAGGCGTTTTAATGTCTTGGCGGGCGTAAAAACCAGGTGCTAATACTTTCACCATAATCAAGCCGATTAAGCCAGCGGAATACGCCATTAGGGCTTTTTGCGTCATGATTGCATCGTGAGCAGTAAATTCGCGATAGGCAAAAAGTGTGGAAATTAAAGGCAGGGAAACCGCCGCCAAGCCCACAGCCGCAGGTAAGGCGAGCAGTAGCGTTAATTTAACCCCCCAGTCTAACAGCGATGAAAAACTGTCGCTGTTTTTGTCGGCGGCGTGGCGGGATAAAGTAGGCAACAACATCGTGCCTAATGCCGCACCCAAAATGCCTGTGGGCAATTCCATTAAGCGGTCGGCATAATACAGCCACGAGACGCTGCCAGTAGGCAAAAAAGACGCAAATATATTATTGATAACCAAAGAAATTTGTGCCACAGACACGCCCAAAATGGCAGGCAACATTTGCTTTAAAACCCGCCTTGCCCCTGCGTGCTTAAAATCTAATTTAGGCAGCCTGAAAAAGCCGATTTTGCGTAAAAACGGCAGTTGAAACGACAGTTGCAAAACGCCGCCGATTAACACGCCGATGGCTAATGCGGTTATGGGTTCGTTAAAATACGGCGAAAGCAAAACCGCACAGGCAATCATGGATAAGTTCAAAAAAACAGGCGTAAAAGCAGGAATAGCAAAACGGTTGTAAGTATTTAATAAACTGCCGACAAAAGATGATAATGAAATCAAAAAGATATACGGGAAAGTAATGCGTAACAACTTGGCAGACAAAGCAAATTTATCGGGTTCGGCGGCAAAACCTGGTGCGGTAATGCGAATAATCAATGGGGCGGCTAAAATGCCCAAAATGGTTATCCAAAACAACACAAACGCTAATAAGCCTGCGACATAGCGGGCAAAATTCACGGTTTCAGGCTGCCCTTGCGTGTTTTTGTATTCTGCCAAAATCGGCACAAACGCTTGCGAAAACGCTCCTTCGGCAAAAATCCGCCGCAGTAAATTAGGCAATTTAAACGCCACAAAAAAAGCGTCAGTCGCCGCACTCGAGCCAAACATTTGTGCGGTAACCGTATCCCGCACAAAGCCTAAAATACGCGAAATGGTGGTCATACCGCTAATCTTGGCAAGGGTTTTGAGTAGATTCATAGTGTGCGTTCGTGAATGATGATTAGGCGATATTGTACAGGGTTTTTAAAGTTTCAGGCTGGCTGAAAGAGTTTCATTACAAACCGCGTGGGCAACAAAGTTGCCCACCCTACGCGAGCGGTCATTATAGTTAATTCACAGCAAAAGCAGTCAAGCGGGTGTTGCCGCAGACAGTATAGATAATACGGCAAGGCGATACCTGCGAT
Source organism: Neisseriaceae bacterium (assembly GCA_017518845.1). Taxonomy (GTDB): domain Bacteria; phylum Pseudomonadota; class Gammaproteobacteria; order Burkholderiales; family Neisseriaceae; genus RGIG9985. Next base: position 3,893 of record JAFWTP010000056.1, on the reverse strand, counting down.
GAATGGTTTTGCTGTGAATTGACTATAAAAAACGGAAGCATTCACAACTTCCGTTTTTTCAGGCTGCCTGAAAAGGTTTATTGATTGACTTTTTTAGCCCCAAATGCACCTTCAAACACTTTCTCTTGATTCACAAAAGAGCCTGCCACTTCGGCGGCGTTCGGGCCATAAAAACCTGCGTCAATCACCGTGCCTTCGGCGTTTTTGCCTGTTACTTTATTGCCCACGATGGTGCCTGCCAAACTAATGTCAGGAATTGTAGTAACCTTGCTGTACTGGTCAGGTTCAATCACATTGATATTGCTAATTTTTCCTGTAAATTGTTTTTTGGAAAAATCAGCCACAAAAGTTGCGTTTTTGCTAATCCCTGTTTCATCAATATTAGGTTGTCCATTCCACACAATGGCTTCGCCTTTGTAATTAACTGTGCCTGCCGTGGGCATACCCGCAGGGTCGGTTAAATAACCTTGATGAAACATACCATAGAACACACTATATTTTGCATTTGGGTCTTGCGTATGGTCGGTATCGCCATAAGCCAAGCCATAGCGAGCATAGGACAAATTTGTTCCCCAAGTATTGGCAACTTCTGCATTATTGCCCATATCCACCACATTCACCACAAAATTACCGTATTGTTTAAAATCCTTATCGCCTTGTTTGGGCATGTGAATAACATAAGTGGTTTTGCCACTGGTGATTTTAAAACTGTTCAAATCCTTTTTCTGCGTATCTGCCGCAGCCAAATCGGTGGTTTCATAATCATAGATTTCCCAACCTGTTTGGTCATCTATCCAGTCTGAATGTTCAATAATCACCCGACCGCTGACGATATCTGCATATTTATTTGTCAATGAATTTTGCCCCGTAGGCGGATTAACCGTTATGGGCGAAGTGCTTGGACTATCCGCAGAACCACCACCGCTACACGCAGTCAATGCCAACAAAGAAACAGCGGTTAAAGCGAACAATTTGCTATTCATATGTGTGCTCCTAAAATAAAGTGGATAAAGTTTTATTTTTAACAAAAACAATGAGGATTGTCGAGTGTTATCAATATTTATTATTTGATAATATTTATCAAATAACATAATTTATTGATATACAAGATGATATGTGTAGAACAATGTTAATACAATAAACCAAAAAAACAACACTTTTACTGATTTATTTTCAGGCTGCCTGAAATTGTGTTTCATTATATAGTCGGTTCACAGCAAAAGCAGGCAAGGCAACGAGCCGAAGATAGTATAAATAATACAGCGAGGCGAAGTAACACTGCATGATTTTGCTGTGAATCGACTATAAATCGCGTGGGCAACAAAGTTGCCCACGCTACGCGAGATAACGCAATACTCGCAATGACGAGATAGTTTTCAGCCAGCCTGAAAACTATTTGCCAAAATATTTCTGACAATATTTTTCCATTAAATCAATATCTTGTAGTTGTTGTAATAATAAATTTAACGGGTGTGTGGCAGGAAATTTGTGGCGTTGTTGCATGCTGATTAACAGTGTCAGTACGGAGTCTTCCATAAATTGTTCGTTGATGATGGCTTGGGCGATTTGGGTGTCGTTCATTAGGATAAATTCTGCCACTTCGCCGTCTTTGTTTTGCGGGGTAAAGTTTTCAGGCAGCCTGATGTCGTATAAATGCAGAATTTCGCGGTGTAAGCCACGATGAACGGGGCGTAGGCTATATACTTGCCCGTTTTGGGTGAGCGTTTGGGTGAATGATGACGGCACGCCTGCTTCTTCAAAACTTTCTCGCACCATTGCGGTGTGTGGCGTTTCGCCTGCGGCTATGCCGCCGCCTGCAGTGGTGTCTAATTTATTGGGGGCAACGGCCTTGGTGCTACTTCGTTTGCCTATCCAGTAATATCGCTCCCCTGCCCTTTCAACCCAAGCATTCAGATGAATGGCGTGGCTTAATAAGCCCAAAGGACGAAAGGCGGAGCGTTCTAATGCAAATAGGTGGCTGCCTGAAAGGTCTTGGACGCTGTATTTTTCATCTCGCCAGCCGTTGTATAAACCGTTATCGTGCCACTTTTTGGCAATTTGTTGCAGTGTTTCGCCCACTTTATTCCACGATAGATTGTCTAATATGAAACACACTTCGTCAGGCACAATAGTGTCTATATCTTGGGCAATTTGATGGGTAAAGGTTGAGTTAAGCAAGCCCAAATAAACGCCGTTTATGCGAAACGGCATAAAGGGTTTTAAATCGGGGGACTGGCGGTGTTTGAGCGTTTCAAACACGCCATCACATAAGTCGGTGGAAAGGTAAGTCATTGTTTTTCTTTTTTTAAAGTTTAGGTTTTCAGGCTGCCTGAATGGGGTTGAATTTTAACGCGTGGGCAACAAGTTGCCCACCCTACGCTTATTATCTAATCATCAACGCAATCACATAATAAATCGCCCCTGCTAATACCATAGCGGCGGGAAAGGTAAAAACCCACGCCAAAAGGATATTGCGAATGGTGCTGATTTTTAAGCCCGATTTATTCGCAACCGCCGCTCCTGCAACCGCTGACGACAAAATTTGCGTGGTGGAAACGGGCAAACCTGCCACATTCGCCACGGCAATGCCTGCGGCGGTGGTTACTTGTGCACATACGCCTTGTGCGTAGGTCATATGTTCTTTGCCTATGCCTTCGCCCACGGTTTTCACCACTCGCTTCCAGCCTATCATCGTGCCTAATCCTAATGCGGACGCAATGGCAAAAATCACCCACAAGGGGGCATATTCTGTGGTGCTATTTAAATCGGCATACAATTTTTTTAAATATTCTTGTTGAGCAGGATCGGTGTGTTCGTTATCTGCCAACAGTTTGGCTGATGATGCCAAACACAATAAACTGCGGCGAACTTGCCAGCGTTGTTGATTATTCAAGGATTGAATATCGGGATTTTTGAAAGACAATATATTTAATTGTTGAAAATGTTTTTGAATATCCGATACTTGGCAGTGATTGGTATTATTCACCACAATATGTGGCGGAAATTGTTGGCTAATCCACGCTTGATTTTCTTCGGCAAATAAAGCCAACTGCTGGGACGCATACAAAGAGCGTTCTAATTGATAACGATCGGCGTGGGTGTTAATCAAAAATTGCGTAGGCAGAAGACAAATAAGCGTCAGCATCATCAGACCAATACCCTTTTGACCGTCATTTGAACCGTGAGCAAAACTCACACACGCCGATGAAATAATCAACAAAACACGCGTCCAAACGGCGGGTGTTTTCTGCCTTTGACATCGCTACGAAAATGCGGCGTTTGGTGTACTTTGCTGGTCGGCAAATATTTAAGCACCAACCACAATAAAATAAACGCCAAGAAAAAACCCAAAATTGGCGACAGCAATAAAGATAAACCGACATCAATCGCCTTATCCCAGTTAATGCCGTCAATTGCCGAAGTGCCTGTTAAATAAGCGTGAATAACACCAACCCCCACAATCGAGCCAATCAGGGTGTGCGAAGAAGACGCTGGCAAACCAAAATACCAAGTGCCTAAATTCCACACAATCGCCCCAATTAAAATGGCGAAAATCATGGCAATCAAACCACGACTGTCGCCTGATGTGAGTATATCCACAGGCAATAAATGCACAATCGCATACGCCACAGCCAAACCGCCAGTAATCACGCCCAAGAAATTAAACAAGCCCGACATTGCCACAGCACGCCAAGGCGATAACGATTGGGTATAAATCACCGTTGCCACAGCATTTGCGGTGTCGTGAAAACCATTGATAAATTCAAAAAACAGCACTAAAAACAAGGATAAACACAAGAGTGCTAACGACTGCCAAGATAGTGCAAGTAATAGGTCGTACATAACAGCGATAGGCGTTAAGAAACAATAAACCGCTATTGTCAGATATATTG
>JAFWTP010000055.1 GCA_017518845.1 Neisseriaceae bacterium | reverse complement strand
CCTATGAAGAAGAATTTAACAAAAAATAAAAAATTATAAAGGTGAATTAAATGAGCGGATTTTCAATTCTTCAAAAAATAGTAAATGTAACAGAAACAGTCATCACAGAGTTAGCAGTTGCTCCGTTAGGTGTTTTAGCAGGCGGTGTGGCTGGTCTTGCGGCTATCTGTTTTACATTATGGCTACTTTACCGTGCGTATCAAATTTTAGGTGGTTGGGCAGAAGCGTCTGTTCCTACTATATTAAGAGACGCAACCATAGTCTATGTTATTTTAGCTATTGCTGGTGGTGTGGGTGCTTATCAGTCTAATGTGCAAAATCTTCTCAAAGAAACGCCTATCAAAATGGCAAGCGATTTAACAGGAGAAACTTCATCATTAAAACTGATTGAAGACAAGTTAATTGTTGCTTTTGACGGTTTGGATAAATTAAGCGAAGAAACGCCGCCGCCACAAGATGACCCTTACGAAGCAAATTTTAAAGGCGATTTAAAACGAAATGCCGCCGCATTATGGAATAAAGTAATTAGTCCATTAAAGGCTATTCCTGACGCATTTAAAAAAGCGTTTGGTGTAATTATGACTTTCATCAAACTGATGATAATTTTGGCAGGTTTAATGTATATGGCGATTGTTATCACCAAAGTTCTGCTTATTACTAAAATTGGTCTTATGTTGTCTTTGGGTTTTGGTCCTCTATTTGTAATGGCGGCAGCATTTAAGCAAACTCGTGGGTGGTTTAATGGTTGGCTTAATATGACATTAGGCTTTGGAATGTCGTATGTAGTGATTATGTTCTGCACCAAAATACTGCTCACCATTTTAGATAAATTGTGGTTTGACGGCACAAGTTGGATTACCGTGTTTTCGTCATTATTTGTTTGTATAGCCTTATCCATAGTGATTGCACGAATGGGCGATATTGCGTCCGCTTGGTTTGGAGCAGGCAATATTGCAGACGGTACAGCCGCCGCTGCCGCGTGGCAGTGGGCAGTATGGGCGGTCGTGTTAAAGGAATGGCACAAACTGTTGGTAGTAATACCAAAGACGCTATTAAAAAATACCAAAACAGGGGACAAGATAAAATGAGCCGTTACAACACACGCCACACTTACAACAAAAACAGAGAAGAAGCCGCCGCAAATGCAAAAGCAAATCAGGGAAAAATCAAACAAGGAAAATAGTATGTTTAATTCAGAACCCATTGACATTAAAAAAGATTTGGCAGAAATAAAACAAGCCATAAAAAAGGAAATTGCTTTATTTCGTCAAATGCAAAAACAACGCCCTATGGTAGCGATTGGTTTTAAAGTGTTGTCTATCATAATGCTTGCGGTGGCTGTTTGTTTTCTTTTGTATTTATTTGATAAAACAGGTCATTTAGTTGTGTTTTTATCGTGGTGGCAAAAAACCACAATTAGTGAAAAACTGATTGACAGCCTTATCTACATTGGCAGGCTTGTTTTAGGTTTGGTTTTGATTTATTTCCTTGTCATCAAACCGCCCAAAGGTTTTATACGGTGGTCGATTTATCTGCCGTTTATGCCACGTTTTTCCGAAAAAACCGAACAAGCCATAATCCAAGCCCCTGCAAAAGTTTTTGACTGTGTTTATTATTTAGTTAAAAAATGGCTGTTTAACAACAAAAAATAGTTAATCTTCAAGAAATATGTAAAACAGAGTTGAATTTTCATTTCGACTCTCCTTATTTTACGGTATAATCAATCTTATGTTGATTAAAATATAAAATATCAACTCAAAATAATGTAGGAGTTTGAAATATGAAACATTTAAGATTATTCGCCTTGTTGT
>JAFWTP010000054.1 GCA_017518845.1 Neisseriaceae bacterium | reverse complement strand
GTTGTTTAGTCAATGCTATTTTGACAAAGACAAAACGGTGCGTTTGGTGGAGTGCTTAAAACGCTATAAACGGCGTGTGGATAGCAATAATGTAGCCAAAGAACCGCTACACGATGATTATTCGCACGGGGCGGACGCTTTTCGTTATATGGCAATGGCAACTCCTTTGATGAAGAGTTATTTTGAGCAACCTAAATATGAACCGAGACCCCCAACCGATTGGAGAGTTGCATAAATGAAAAAAAATCAATTATCTTTGTCGCTTGATGAATACTTGGAAATTCACGATGAAATTCGCAATCAGCCATACTGGCGAAGTGTGGCAGATAAGGAAGCGGATTATGCGGACGGCAATCAGTTGGACGGCGATTTAGTCCGCCGCCAAAAAGAGTTAGGTATTCCGCCTGCTGTGGAAGATTTGATTAGTCCGACTATCTTTTCAGTGCAAGGCTATGAAGCAAATATCCGCACGGATTGGCGATTAACTTCTGATGACGGCGAAACTGGGCAGGAAGTGGCAGACGCTTTGAATTTCAAACTTAATCAGGCTGAACGCAAAAGTTTTGCTGATAGAGCCTGTTCGGACGCTTTCCGTAGCCAAATTGTTACAGGTGTTGGTTGGGTTGAAGTGAATAAAGAACGCAATCCGTTCAAATTCCCCTATCGTTGCTCAACTATTCATCGTAATGAAATTTTTTGGGATATGTCATCAACTGAATTAGATTTATCGGACGCTCGCTGGCTTTTACGCCAACGCTGGATACATAAAGATAAAATCAAACATATTTTTCCGAATTTTGACAAAGAATTAGGCGAATATGTGGGGTTTATGGCAGATTATGACGATGATTTAGACGGCGGTAGTTCCACAGGCTTAAATAATTCGTGGGGCGTGCGTTTTCCAACATTAAAAGAAGAGCATTTTTATAATCGTTCAACAAAAGAATTGTGTATATCCGAAGTGTGGTATCGGCGATATGTTGAAATAACTTGCTTAAAATCGCCCACAGGCAAAGTAGTTGAATATAATCCGAAAAGTGAAAACCATAATTTATTGATTGCTAATGATTTGGTGCAGGTATTCAAAGCAAGCGTGCCAAAAATGCGGCGTGCTTATTGGATTGGTAATCACTGTTTAATTGACACAGAAACGCCTTATCCGCACGATAATTTTCCTTATGTGCCGTTTTGGGGCTTTCGTGAAGATATGACAGGCATACCTTATGGCTTGGTGCGGGGTATGAAATATGCACAGGATAATTTGAACGCTACAATTTCTAAATTGCGTTGGGGTTTATCGGTGTTGCGTGTGGAATATACAAAAGGTGTTACCGATATGACGGAAGCACAATTAGCACAAGAAGTAGCACGCCCTGACGCAATGATACAATTAAATGCCGATGAATTAGCAAGAGCAGGGGCAAGGTTTGAACTTAAAAGGGATTATCAGTTATCTAATCAGCATTATCAAATCTTACAAGATAGTCGTGTAGCGATTGAACGAGTGAGCGGTATTAACCAGTCGTTCAAAGGCGGTGGTAATGCAACCAGTGGCTACCAAGAACAACAACGCATTGAGCAGTCTAATCAGTCGCTTGCTCGGCTGATTGATAATTTCCGTATCGCAAGAATGCAGGTAGGTGAATTATTGCTTGCTATGCTGATTGATGAAATGGGCAATCGAGAGCAAGAAATCACCATACCGCCAAGCAGTGTTACACAATCTCGCACAATCGCTTTGAATGTGCCACAAGTTGAAAATGGTATTTCATTCCTGAAAAACGATATTCAAAAAACACGCTTAAAAGTGGCATTAGAAGAAGTGCCACAATCGCAATCGTTCCGCTCGCAACAGTTGAATGCGTTGAGTGAAACCGTGAAATCCTTACCTGCTGAATATCAAACGGCAGCCTTACCATATATGGTTAATTTAATGGATATACCATATAAAGAACGGATTATTGAAGAATTGAATAAGGTTAAGGAAGAACAAGCACAACAACAATCGCCTGAAATTGAAATGCGTGAGCGTGAATTGCAAATCAAAGAGAAAATCGCAGACGCACGCATTAAAGCGTTAGACGCACAAGCGGTGCAAATTGGCGTTCAGTCTGCATACGCCGCTATGCAATCAGGTGCAACCATTGCCCAAATGCCCCAAGTTGCTCCGATTGCCGATGAAGTGATGAAGTCGGCAGGTTATACCGCTCCTAATCCTGTTGGCGATGACCCTAATTATCCGCAACCTGAACCAATGCCAGTGGCAGAGAATACAGAACAAAACACCAACCCTACTTATCCGCCTACGGTTAGGCGTGGCGGTTTGGGTTTAATGCGTGGTATTCGTACTCGCTCTTTTGGCGATAATACACGGTTTTAATTTCAGGCAGCCTGAAAAACTTAAATAGAAACTTGTTTAAGGTTTTTATTATTTTTCAGGCAGCCTGAAAATTTGCATATTCAAACAAAAGGATTTTCAAAATGCCCCATAAAGCAGGTATCGGTGTGATTACAGGGATTGTTACCGAAGACGGACAGCCAAGAAGTAAAAGAGTGGTTTTGGTGGATAGAAGCAATTTAACCGTGATTGCACGCACGCAATCGGACGAAAACGGTAAATATGTGTTTAGCGGCTTAAATACTGACACAAACGATTATTTAGTGTTTGGCGTTGATGATGATGTGGAACTTAAAAACGCTGAAATTCACGATTATATTCGCCCAATTAGCGGTCATCAGGGTGCAACCTATCCGTATAACTGGTTATGGCTTGTGTTGCGTAAAAATCCAACTAATGTTTGGACGGGGCAAACACAAGGTGATGATTTTGTGGGTTATTCTTTGAATAAAACCGAACAAGAAGGTATTGTGTTGGTAAATCAAGCCAGCCAAACACCATACGCCCCTACTTTTCCGATGACGGAACTAAATATAGGTAAAGTTATCAATACAGGCTTTACCCCTGCTACACAAACCACAAATACAACCGATAACTTCACACTTGAATGTGTGTTGGATTTAGCCAGTGATAGCCTGATTATTGCTTCTTCTTCTTCTTCTTCT
>JAFWTP010000053.1 GCA_017518845.1 Neisseriaceae bacterium | reverse complement strand
CTTACAATAAAAAACAATCAATAAACTTTTTCAGGCAGCCTGAAAAGGGTATTCACTTGAAATAATTGCGGATTTTTTTATGCGTTCAGGCTGCCTGAAAACTAATTTTCCCTTTCCAAAACAAAGCGTGCCATTTCTTGCAAAATGTGTGTATCGGCAGAAATGTTTTGCACGCTGTAAATGGCTCTTTGGCATAAATCGTGGGCGTATTGCTTCGCCGCGTTAATGCCCATAAACGACACAAAAGACGGCTTATCGTTTTCTGCGTCTTTGCCTGCGGTTTTGCCCAACACTTGGCTATCGGCTTGTGCGTCCAAAATATCATCAACCACTTGAAACGCCAAGCCCAAATCGGCGGCGTAATCATCTAATTTTTGCAGCATATCATCTGCCACATCAAAACACGCCAACGCCCCCAAACGCACGCTGGCACGAATTAACGCCCCCGTTTTCAGTGCGTGCATATTTTCCAACGCTGGCAAATCAGGCAATAAGCCCACTACCGATAAATCAATCGACTGCCCGCCAGCCATACCCAAACTGCCAGACGCATTCGCCAAAGTGCGTAATGACTGCAAGCGTTGAGCATACGGCAACTGATTTTCCTGCGACAAAACTTCAAACGCTAATGTTTGCAAAGCGTCCCCTGCCAACAAGGCTTGTGCTTCGCCAAACGCCTTATGACAAGACGGCTTGCCACGCCGCATATCGTCATCGTCCATACACGGCAAATCATCGTGAATTAAAGAATAAGCGTGAATCATCTCGATAGCCGCAATCGCCTGCGATAAAGCGATTTCGTCATAGCGACCCAACTCGGCAGCGGCGGTTACCAACATCGCCCGCAAGCGTTTGCCGCCGCCCGTTGCGGCGTATCGCATGGCTTGGTGCAAAATTTCAGGCGACAGCGTTTCAGACGGCAAAAAGCGATTTAACGCCATTTCCGTTTGTGCTTGAACTTTCGTCTGCCACGCTTTGAAGTTTAACGGTTTCATTTAAAAAGGAATTTCGTGGTTATCGTGATTGTCATTGCCCCATAATTCATCACTGGCAGGGGCTGGTTTATCCGCTTTGCGAGCCGTTTTGGGCTTGGCTGCGGCTTGTGGCGGATTATCCAAATCCATAGGGGTAAGTTCGTCCTTATCTAAAATATGCAGTTTCTGCTCCACTTCGGCAAGTTTTTGGCGACAAAACTGCACTAATTTTCGCCCTTCTTCATAATTTTTCAAAGCCACTTCCAAAGGCGTTTCATTGCTTTGAATCTGCTGGGTTAATGCTTCCAAACGAAGAATGGCATCTTCAAATGATTGCGGTGTTTTCGACATTTGCTTTTTATTGATAATAAAATAAAAACCGCTATTGTAGCATTTTTAACGATACGAAACATTTTCAGGCTGGCTGAAACACTGCACAGCCCCTTACTGTCATTACGAGCATAGCCGAAAGGCTATGCGTAGTAATCTCCTGACTATGAAAAAAGGCAATGTAAAAAGGTTTTCAGGCAGCCTGAATTTAATCCTGTGTGTCATTGCGAGATTTTTTCGTAGAAAAAATCGTGGCAATCCAGTTAAAACCGCAGGTTTTAACAAACGCCGATAGGCGTTTTTAACGGCAATGCAAAAAGCCTTTCAGGCAGCCTGAAAATTATCTAAACGGATTATCCGAAGAACGCACTTCAACCCTACCATTACTCAACACCCGAAACATATCGGCATATTGTTCTGCATATGGCGAAAGGTAGATTTTTTTAACATAATTGTGTATGGGCTGATATTCCATATACATGCGTTTTTCATCAATATTCTTTTTAATCTTATCACTATCAAAAGGAGCAAATTGAAAAATACGACATTCTTGTTCTTCCTGATAGGCAGAATGTTTCACCATATAACTTAATTGCAGCAATAAAAAACTAACAATTTCAACTAATTGTTTTTTCTCTTCTTTATTGACTTGTTGAAACAATTTTTTAATATTCTTTTTAATTTTTGCAAATTGTTTCACAATATTTTTTTGAGATTTTTGGATATTTTTCTTATATTTTTTCCATTCTTTGGGATTTTTTCTTTCCGTTTCTCGATAAAAAGTAACCCTATCGCGATGTGCTAATTGAATATAGGGTTTATTGCCCAATTTTCCTTTTGGGTCTAAATAAATGCAACGATATAAGGGCAATTTATCACGATTACTATTTTTAGCAATATTTTTCTTTTCT
>JAFWTP010000052.1 GCA_017518845.1 Neisseriaceae bacterium | reverse complement strand
TTTATTCAGCTATTTTATTGGCATGGTGTGAAGCATTTTATATATGGGCATTTGCCATATCTTATTGGGCAAAAGAAAATACTCAATTATCAGGATTGATTATATTGTTATTATCATCAATTATAATGATTTATACTTTATTTAGTCTGCCGGGAAGAAATAAAAAGCCACCTTATTCACTTAATATTGCATCACATTTTATTTTAATCTTGTCGTATATATTTATTTGGACATTATTTTTATACAAGTCCAATGGATATTTCCAAGCATTACGCCCATTGGAAACTTTGATTGTGCCATTATTAGCATGGTTGGTTTTTACCAATTTTAGTAAATATTTAGGAGCAATTGAAAGCTTATATCGTCATCAAATTAGTGTTATTTTAGCAATATATTGTGTGTTATGGTTGATAATTGCTAATTTTATTCACCCAACTGCACGTGTTTATATACCATTGCTTAATACCATAGAAATAGGTAGTATTGCTGTTTTATGTCAATTATGGCTATGGCATGATAAAAGTCTGCCGGAAAACTATGAAAAGGAAGAAATCACTCGTTATATATTTGCAACTATTGCTTTATCAGGACTGTTCTTGATAAGTTGTGCGGTGATGCGTTTTTGGCATTATTACAACGGCGTTGAGTGGAATAGTAAAGCATTGCTATCTTCATTTGGAGTACAAGCTACTCTGTCAATTATCTGGGCAATTACCGCTATTGTGATTATGGTGATTGCAAATCGTCAGCAAAGACGAAATTTGTGGATAACTGGTGCTATTTTAATGGCAATTGTGGTTGGTAAATTATTCTTGGTTGAATTAGCAAATTCAGGAGGGATAGAACGCATTGTTTCCTTTATTGCGGTAGGTTTGTTACTATTATTTGTGGGTTGGTTTGCACCTGTGCCTCCGCGTGAATAGTAATATGAAACCTTTGCAAAACTCGTCATTCGTAACATTGAGCGAAGCGAAATGGAAGAATTTAATTATTTGTTAAATAAACGACTCTTCACAGACTCTTCGCTTCATTCAGGGCAACAAGTCGGTTTAGAATGAAGAATGAGAAAAAAGTTGGTTTAGCAAAGGTTTCAATATATTAAAAAAACCGCACCTTATTACGTCATTCAATTTCGTCATACTTTTAGGGTGCAGTTTAAAATTTGCAAAGTTTCAATAAACCACAAAAGACAAAGTTAAAAAATTTTTTATCTATTCAAAGCCTTATTACCAATATCACGCCGCATTTGCATGCCGTCAAATTTTATTTTTTCACAGGCGGCGTAGGCGTTTTGGCGTGCGTTTGCAATGTCTTGACCCAATGCGGTTACGCACAGCACGCGTCCGCCGTTGGTAACGGTTTTGCCGTCTTTATCAAGAACACTTGCGTAAAACACTTTGGCACCAGTTTTTTCGGCAGCATCAATGCCCGAAATTTCATCGCCTTTTTTCACTTGTTCAGGGTAACCCGCTGCGGCTAAAACCACGCCAATGGCGGTTTCATCTTTCCAATTTGCACGCACGGTGTTCAGGCGTTCTTCAAGTGCTGCTTCAAT
>JAFWTP010000051.1 GCA_017518845.1 Neisseriaceae bacterium | reverse complement strand
GCTCTCAAAGAAACTTAACAAAGTAAAAATGTAAAACATTCAGACTTCTTTCGTCTCTTATCAAACAAGTGTAGGACGCTTCATTCCCACACTTATCGGTAATCAATCTGTTAAAGAACACCGCTAAACAACCCGTCAAAAAAAACGCTGTTCGTTCAGCGAAGAATGCGAATAATACGCCCCTTGTAAAAACTTGTCAAATGCTTTTTTACTAAAAATTGCAAAAAAATGACATATTCTAAACTTGTAATTGATTTTTAAGGATATTTAATTCGGAAAATTAAACAAAAATGTGAAAATGTGAATGAAAATAAATTTTAGGTTGCCTGAAAAACAAATGGTTTCGTGTTAGCATTGCTCTTTCTCACACACTCATCAATTATAGGATATACGCTATGGCAACTATGGAAAAGTTGAATATTCAAGGACTTGCGGGTAATTTGTCTTGTTTGTTGTTGCAACCTGAAACGCCCCCCAAAGGTGCGGCGATTCTTCTGCACCCTAATCCCTTGCATGGCGGAACGAATATGAATAAGGTGATTCAAACGGCGGCTAAATCGCTGTGTGCATTGGGTTATTTGTGTATTCTGCCGAATTTGCGTGGTGTAGGCGAGAGTGCGGGCGAACACGATTATGGACGGGGCGAAACTGATGATGTGTTGTCGGTTTATGCGTTTTTACAGCAGCATTATTCGCATTTAACGCACCATTTGGTTTTGGGCGGTTTTTCGTTTGGCGGCTTTGTGGCTTGTCGTGCGGCTCAACAAGTGGCTCATCAAAAACTGCTGTTAATTGGTGCGGCAGTGAGTAAATACGATGAACCTGCTCCCTTTGTGCCTGAAATCAATAAAACGCTGGTGATACACGGGGCAAATGATGAAGTGATTGCATTAGACAAAATTTTGGCGTGGTGCGAACCGCAAAACTTGCCTGTGATTGTTGTGCCGAATGCAACGCATTTTTTTCACGGCAAGTTATTGCCGTTGGGCAATGCGATTGAACGGTTTTTTTAAAACCTTTCAGGCTGCCTGAAAAACAAAAACGGTATCATTAACGATACCGTTTTTATATTTATTGCTGATATTGTTGTGGTTGATATTGCTGTTGCGGATACGGTGCTTGCTGATATTGCTGCTGTGGCACGGGTTGCACATAAATGGGTTGCACATACACGGGCTGATTGCCGTAATAAGCGTTATTCATCATTTCCGCTTGTCCGCCAGTACATTGAAATTCAAAGGTAATTTGATAAGTCATACAATTTGTCCAAAAGCCAGGTCTGCGGATACAAGTGCGTGTTGCTCCGCCAAAGGCTTCTGCGTCTGCATAACCCCAACGCTGACAACGCTGTGCGGCAAGTTTTCGCCCTGCTTCCATTGTGGGCGATGCGTTTGACATTTCGGGCTGTTCATAAGCAATTTTCACCGTGCCGTCCGCACGCGAACCGCCCACTGCCACCTAATTCGGATTGGCGGTTTGACAAGCGGTTAGAACCATTGCACTGATAAGTGCCAAAATTGTGGATTTTTTCATCGTATTGTTTCCTTATGATTATTGATTTCACTTTTTCAGGCTGCCTGAAAGGTGTTAAATCATTTCTTTTCTTCTAATCAGGGCATTTTGGTGGGTTAGCAAACCCACCCTACGGCGATATTTGTTTTCAGGCTGCCTGAAACCCCTTACTCCGCCTGTTTTCCTGTGGTTTTATACACCGTCTCTGGCACGACTTTGCCTGCTGTGGCAGACAAATCAAACTCGCCCACACTGCCCGCAAACACAATCAGTTGCGGCAATTTGGTGAGACCCAATTCGCCGTCAGGAAAAGCGTAGCGGCATTTGTTTTCATTATCTTCTAACTGTGCGTCAAAGTCTAAATCCACCACGCATTGTTGATATTTGTCGGGAATAACAAACAACTCTTGGTGTGTTTTATACGCCATTTGATTGGCTTGACGATTTTTTTCGTAATGCAACTGTTGCAATCTGTCTTTATTTTTGAACAGTTTGCCAAAAAAGGTATCGGGGGCATCTATTTTGGTTTTTAATTCTGCCACTTCTTTTTGAAACACATAATATTTGGGGAAAACATCGCTCATAATGTCGCGGCATTTTAATAAGCCTTCTTTCATTTGTTGTTCTTTTTCTTGGGCAAAATTAAATGATGAACTTTCGCTGTGTTTCACAAAAACATCGCTTCTGCGTTTGGTTAAAAAGATTGCGTATGCAACCAGGCGTTCGTAATATCTTTCTGCTATTTTATTACCCATAATTAAGGGTAATGACATAAAACTATCAAACACATTGATAATCAGTGAAAACAACTGTTGAGCCGCAATGTAAGCATAATTACATTCATCGTCATTATGCAATAATCTGCCTAATCCGTCTTTCAAAGGAATAAGGATATATTCAGATAAAAATTCTTCATACACTTTTAAGTGTTCAGCAATGGCTTCGTTTAAGTCTTTTTCCATATTTAATGGTTTGAATAATAATGGAAAAATGGTTTCTTGGTGCGTGTCTTCCAATTTTTCAAACAATTCAATCAATATCGGCGAAATGCCCGATTCAACCGAAATAATGTGGTCAATATGATGACGGAATTGCTCGTCCATTGACTGTAAAATATCGGGATTTTTTTCTTTACCCAAACGCCAAAATTCAATAAATGAACCTTTTAGCACCCAAGAATCTCGTGAAAATAAACGATTTTCTTCCAAGAAACGGCGAACACGATAAGGGTTGGTACTTTGTTCAAGACTGGGAGCAATGGCAAATAAATATCGTGTGGTACGCACAATATGTAATCGCCGTGTGCGTTGTTCTTTGTGTAAAAATTCGTTAATTAAAGGATAGGGAAAATCCAATAATTGCCGATGAGATAAAGTTTTGAAACTGTATTCTAATAATTGGTGTTTCAAATAAACTTCGTTAATGAAAGTTTTGCAAACTTCTACATTGATACGGCGTTTATTATCAGGAATAGAAAAATTGGATTTTTTTTCACGCACAATATGTGCCGATTGATAAATAAAAGCCTTTAATAATTTATGACGAATTGCCTGCAAAGATAAATTGCGACCGACATCAAAATCTTTAATTTGTTGTATGGCATTTTCTAAAATTTCTGCCATTTGCACCACGCTGTCGCTTTTGTCTAATACTTCTAAATATTCAACCAAACGACTGCCAAACATTTGCATTTTTGGGTTGCCACTGGCAGACACCAACGCTAATAAATTATCACCCCCCGCAATTTCTCCTTTATATTCAAAGGTTTGCGTGGTTTTGTCCCAAACGATATTTTTATTGCGTAAAACTTGTTGATTGATATTGTCCTGATATTGTTCAGGCATATCACGGAATAAATCGGCAAGATATTCCTGCCAGTAAATGTCTAATTGCGGATCAACTTGCAGGGCTTGCACACGCAAGTCATAAGGAATGTAATCGGCTTGACGCTCAAGAATGCTTGCCATAATGGTTCTCCTGT
>JAFWTP010000050.1 GCA_017518845.1 Neisseriaceae bacterium | reverse complement strand
TATTGACGCGAAAACGCACCCTTATATTTCCACAGGCTTGAAAAATAACAAGTTTGGCATTCCCTTTGAACAGGCGATTGACGCTTACCGCACCGCACAAAACTTGCCGAATGTTGAAATTGTCGGCGTGGATTGCCATATCGGCTCGCAATTAACCGAAGTAGAACCGTTGATTAACGCTTGC
Source organism: Neisseriaceae bacterium (assembly GCA_017518845.1). Lineage (GTDB taxonomy): Bacteria > Pseudomonadota > Gammaproteobacteria > Burkholderiales > Neisseriaceae > RGIG9985. The sequence goes on along the minus strand of JAFWTP010000050.1, from coordinate 1,372 downwards.
GAAAAAATTGTGGCATTAGTCGATGATTTGAGCAATTTGGGCATTCGCTTGTCGCACATTGATTTGGGCGGCGGCGTGGGCATTCGCTATCAAAATGAAACCCTGATTGATTTATCCGTTTATGCAAACGCCGTTGCCAAAATCATCGGCAACCGTGATTTGTCGCTGATTTTAGAACCAGGTCGCTCATTAGTCGGCAACGCAGGCGTGCTTTTAACGCAGGTTGAATATGTCAAACACGGCACGGATAAAAATTTTGTTGTGGTTGATGCGGCGATGAACGACTTGGCACGCCCTGCCCTGTATGACGCATACCACGATATTGTGCCTGTTTGTGTTAAGGATATTGCACCAATCACCGCCGATGTGGTTGGACAAATTTGCGAAAGTGGCGACTTTTTAGGCAAAAACCGCTCTTTGGCAGTGGCACAAGGCGATTTACTGTGCGTCAAAAGTGCAGGAGCGTATGGTATGAGCATGTCGTCCAACTATAACGCCCGTCCGCGTGCCGCCGAAGTTTTGGTTTCAGGCAGCCAAAGCAAACTCATTCGCCGCCGCGAAACATTTGCCGATTTATGGCAGGCGGAAATGGTGTAATTTGTAGGGTGGGTCTTCGACCCACCACAACGATAAATATATGTTCAGGCAGCCTGAAAACATAGATTTTTAAATGCCACACGGATTCGAGATTGCTCACGCAATCTCTTTAAAAACAGAATTTAAAGGAATGGCGTTAGCCATTCCGAATCCATGTGGCAATAAAAAATAGAATAATTACAGTAGATTAAATGTTTTCAGGTAGCCTGAAAAACACACGGAGCCATATAACAATGACCGACACCGCCGTATCCATTCGCCATGCTGTTAAAATTTATGCTAATGGATTCAAAGCATTAGACAATGTTTCCTTTGAAGTGAAACAGGGCGAATTTTTTGCCCTGTTAGGACACAACGGTGCAGGCAAAACCACGCTGATTTCCGCTATGGCAGGCTTGGTTGAACTGACACAAGGCGAAATTTCCGTGTGCGGCTTTGATGTTAAAAAATCACCGTTTGCCGTCCGCCGCAATTTAGGCGTTGTGCCGCAAGAACTGGTGTTTGACCCATTTTTCACCGTGCGAGAAGCCTTGAAATTTCAATCAGGCTATTTTGGCATTGCTCATAATGACGACTGGATAGACGAAATTCTGCACCATTTAGGCTTAACCGACAAAGCCAAAGTCAATAGCCGCAACCTGTCTGGCGGTATGAAACGCCGCTTAATGGTTGCGTTGGCATTGGTTCATAAACCGCCCGTGATTGTGTTGGACGAACCCACCGCAGGCGTGGATGTTGAGTTACGCCAAAGCCTGTGGGCGTTTATTCGCCGCTT
>JAFWTP010000049.1 GCA_017518845.1 Neisseriaceae bacterium | reverse complement strand
TTTTAATCCACATCACCATGAACACAACAGCCATTTTTGCTCCGTATATCATCACCATGAACGATGATTGTCCTGTTTTGGAAAATCACGCCGTTATCATCAAAGGGCGAGAAATTTTGGATATTTTGCCGAATGAGCAAGCAAAAAATATTCAGTCCAATCAAACACTTCATTTAGATAATCATGTGCTTATGCCAGGTTTGATTAACCTGCACGGACATGCGGCGATGAGTTTATTGCGTGGCTATGCGGACGATTTGGCGTTAATGGACTGGCTGAATAACCACATTTGGCCAGCCGAGGGCAAAAATGTGAGCGATGCGTTTGTGTATGACGGCTCGTTGCTTGCAATGGCAGAAATGGTTTTGGGCGGCACCACAACCATTAACGATATGTATTTTTTCAATGCCGCCGTTGCCAAAGCAGGGCTGTTGAGTGGCGTGCGAACCTTTGTCGGTTGCACAATATTAGAATTTCCCAACGCCTACGCACAAAACGCCGATGAATACATTGCCAAAGGCTTAAACGAGAGAACGCCGTTTTATGGCGATGATTTAATTCGTTTTGTGTTAGCCCCACACGCACCTTATACCGTGTCGGACACAACTTTTAGAAAAGTCGTTGATTTAACAGAAAAATATGATATGTTAATCCATTGTCATATTCACGAAACACAAGATGAAATTTCAGGCAGCGTTAAAGAGTACAATCAAAGACCGATAGCAAGATTAAATCAATTAGGCGTTATCAATAGTCGCTTAATCGCCGCACACGGCGTGCATTTAACTGGCGAAGAAATCGCTTTATTTGCCGAAAAAGGAGCGTCTGTGGCACACAATCCTGCGTCTAATATGAAATTAGCGTCAGGTTTTGCTCCTGTGGTGAGCATGCTGCAAAACGGCGTGAATGTGGGGCTTGGCACGGACGGTGCGGCTTCAAATAATAAATTAGATATGTTTGCTGAAATGCGTTTGGCGGCTTTAATTGCCAAAGGTCATTCAGGCAAACCCACAGATTTAACGGCGTATGAAACGCTGAAAATGGCAACGGTCAATGGGGCGAAAGCCTTACACTTAGACGATAAAATAGGCAGGCTGAAAAAAGGTATGCGTGCGGATATGATTGCTGTGGATTTATCCGACATTGCCACGCAACCCTTGTTTGACCCCATATCGCACATAGTCTATGCCGCCGACCGCAGCCAAGTGCGTTTTGTGTGGGTGAATGGCGAAATGCTGCTGAAAAATCGACAATTCACCCGCATTGATTTGGACGAAATCAAAGCCAAAGCACGCTTGTGGCAGAAAAAAATTATGGATAAATCGTTTCAGGCAGCCTGAAAAAGGGTTTTTATGTTAATATAAGCATTTGTTTTTAATAGGAGTATTCAAATGATGAGAGCAGTTAAAGCCTATTATGACGGCAAAACCTTTGTGCCTATGCAAAACTATGCCTTTCGTCCGCAACAAAAGGTTTTGATTGTGGTTGATGAAGATGACAGCGAAGAAACAGCAGCGAAGAAGTTTTTGCAACTTTCTTGGTCAAGCGATGAAACAGCAGACGAAATTTTGTCGGAAATAAGAAATAATCGTGTTCAGTCAGGGCGTTTTGGAGATAAAAATGCACTTTTTGATTGATACAAATATCTTGATTTATCGCCTAAAAAATATGGGCAATGTGAATGAAAACTTTTTGAAACACCAAGATAATCCGATGTCGATTTCGGTGATTTCTTATGGAGAATTGTTGTTTGGTGCAGAAAAATCGCAAGCGGTAGAAAAAAATTTGGCAACGGTTCAAAAAATAAAATCTATTTTTCCATTGTTTGACATTACCCCAGAAATTATGGAAGTTTATGCTAAAACAAAGGCTTATATGCAAAAAATGGGCAAAACAACCGATGATATGGATTTGTTGATTGCATCAACTGCTATTGCAAATAATCTGATTTTGGTAACGCACAATAGCAAACATTTTCAGCATATCCCCAGATTGCAATTTGTTGATTGGTTTTGATATGAGATGACTTTCAGGCAGCCTGAAATACTATGAAATCTGCTTATATTTTTTCTCGTGGTATCAAAAAAATTCCGCATATTGCCGAATTTCTTGCCCCTGATTTTGCCTTAACGCACAATCTACAACAGGCTGATGTGATTATCGGCTGGGGCAATCGTCCGACTACGAAAAAGGCACGCCAAATGGCGGCACAAAAGGGCGTGCCGTTTATTGCTTTGGAAGACGGTTTTTTGCGTTCGTTAGGTTTGGGTGATGAACCGCCGTTGTCGTTGTGTGTTGATGATTTGGGCATTTATTACGATATTGCCACGCCGTCTCGTTTGGAGCAATATATTCTGTCGCGTGAAAAAATCAGTCAAGAAGACCAACAACAGGCACGGCACGCGATTGATTTAATTATTCAAAATAAATTATCTAAATATAATCTTGCCCCAAGTTTTAGGCTGCCTGAAACGCAGTTTGGCGTCAGCCAAAACCATTTGTCCAAAGTTTTGGTGATTGACCAAACTTATGGCGATATGTCGATTGCAGGGGCAAAATCTGATGAAAATACATTCAAACAAATGTTTCAGGCAGCCTGTGAAGAAAACCCAAATGCACAAATCATCGTCAAAACGCACCCCGATGTGTTCAGCGGCAAACGGCAGGGTTATTTAACGGAAATAGCGAAAAAACAAGGGGTTATGCTGTTGTATGACAATGCTAATCCGATTGATTTATTGCAACAAGTGGATAAAGTTTATTGTGTGTGTTCGCATATGGGTTTTGAAGCCTTGTTGTGTGGGAAGTCGGTTACGGTGTTTGGGGCAGCGTGGTATGCGGGCTGGGGCTTGACAGACGACAGGCACCCTGAAATTCAACGCTTGCAACACTCCGACAGACGCAAGATGTGCACCATTGAACAACTTTTTTATGCGGCGTATTTCGATTATTGTCGTTATGTGAATACGGCAGGAAAACGCACAAACCTATTTGAAATTATTAACTATTTGATATACATAAAAAATTTTCATAATCTTTTGCGTGGTGAAGTGTATTGTGTGGGTTTTTCCTTGTGGAAAAAAGCCGCCGCCGTGCCATATTTTAGGCTGCCTGAATGTCGTGTGCATTTTGTTTCTTCTATTCATAAAATCAAAGACTTATCTAAAAAACCCAAAATTGTGGTGTGGGGCGTAAAAAACAAGGCGGCAGAACAGTTTGCGGCGGCTAATCATCTGCCCTTATTGCGTATGGAAGACGGTTTTTTACGCTCGGTAGGCTTGGGTTCTAACTTGGTTGCCCCCCTGTCTTTGGTGTTTGATGACGCAGGCATTTATTTTGATCCAAACCGTCCATCACGATTAGAAAATATATTACAAAATCATCAATTTAATAATAAAAATCAACAAGATACACAAGTTTTAATAGAATTATTACAAAAAAACAAAATCAGCAAATACAATATTCAAGGGGCAGAAATTGCCCCAAATGCAGCAGGCAAAAGGGTGTTGTTGGTGCCAGGACAAGTGGAAGACGATATGAGCGTGCAATTAGGCTCGCCCAAAATTCGCACAAATTTAGACTTGCTCAAAACCGTGCGAGCGATGAATCCAAATGCCTATATTATTTACAAACCGCACCCCGATGTGCTGTCGGGCAATCGTGTCGGGCATATTCCGCCCGATGAGTGCCAAAAATACGCCGATGAAATCGCCACAAATGCCGATATTTTCTCTTGCATTGAAGTCGCAGACGAAGTGCATACCATGACTTCGCTCACAGGTTTTGAAGCCCTGATTCGCCATAAAAAAGTGCATTGTTACGGCATACCGTTTTACGCAGGCTGGGGCTTAACGGTTGATGAAGTTGCGTGCGAACGCCGCACTCACCGCCTTGAATTGTGGCAATTAGTGTGGGCAACACTGATTGCCTATCCTGCCTACATTCACCCACACACGCACCGCTTTATCACCGCCGAAACCGCCGCTTTGTGCCTGTTGGCACAAAAACAAAACACAGGCGGCGGCAAAATTCACCGCAATTTTTTCAGTAGAAATTTTGGTAAAATAAAACAATTAATTAAAGTTTTATTGATGAAATAATCGTTTCAGGCAGCCTGAAACTTATATCGTCATTGCAAGCCTGAACGAAGTTTAGGCGAAGCAATCCCCTAAAAAATCCGATAGGATTTTTTAGGGTAGCGTATAAAGATATAACAACACTGCAAAAGATTTTCAGGCAGCCTAACAAAAGGAAATATCTTATGAAAATAAAAAAATTGCTTTTTGTTTTATTATCCGTTTCTTTATTATCTGCTTGCGAGTTGAGTTTAAAAACTGGCAAAGGTGATGAAGTAAAAGAGAAAAAAGTTTGTTTTCTTTTTTGTCCTAAAAAAAATGAAAAGAAAGAAGAGAGAAAAGCAAGTTACAACATCACAAATAAGTTTTATGGTTCTGCCACACCAGAACAAAGAGATGTATATAAAACGGCAAAAATTGCTTTTCAAAATAATGATTTAAAAACAGCAGGTGAATTATTAGAAAAATTAGCCAAGCAAGGTGTTGCCCAAGCACAAAATGATTTAGGTTTTTCTTATGCAATGAATGGAAATTATCAACAAGCAAAATACTGGTTAGAACTATCTGCTGGGCAAAATCACCCTATGGGGTTAAATGGTTTAGGAACGCTTTATATGAATGGCTGGGGCGTTGAACAAAATTATACAAAGGGTAAAGAATATTTTGAATTATCAATGTTGCAAAATTATGCACCAGCACAAACTAATATGGGTATTTTGTATCTATATGCTTGGGGTGTTGAACAAGATTATGCCAAAGCCAAAGAGTATTTTGAATTAGCATTACATCAAAATGATGATAATGCAAAAAATAGTTTAGGTGTTATGTATTTAAAAGGGTTAGGTGTTCCACAGAATAAGGAAAAAGCAATTGCTTATTTCAAAGAAGCGGCTGAACAAGGTAATCAATTTGCCATAGATAATTTAAAAAATTTAGGACAATAATTTCAGGCAGCCTAAAAATGAATGACGCACAACTTTTACGCTATTCTCGCCATATTTTATTAGACGAAATCGGCATAGACGGACAAGAAAAATTAGCCCAAGCGGCTGCGGCGGTTGTTGGCTGTGGCGGTTTGGGGTGTGCGGTTTTGCCGTATTTAGTCAGTTCTGGTGTAGGCAAACTCATTTTAATTGATGACGATAAAATTGAATTGTCCAATTTACAGCGGCAAGTTTTGTATGGCGAAAACGATGAAGGCTGCCTGAAAGCCGAAATCACCGCACAATATTTACGCCAAAGAAACAACGATTGTGAAATTCAAGTTATCACACAAAGAGTGGGCAAAAAAGAATTATGCGAAATTGCCCAAGCAGTTGATATTATTGTGGATTGTTCGGACAATTTCCCCACACGGCACGCCATTAACTACGCCGCATTTTCGCTTAAAAAACCCTTGATTTCAGGTGCGGTAAGCGGTTTTTCAGGGCAACTGGCTACTTTTGATTTCAGGCAGCCTGAAAGCCCTTGCTACGCCTGCATTTTCCCTGATACACCACAGCAAGGCGAGAACTGTGCCACATTCGGCGTATTCGCCCCAATGGTTGGCACAATCGGCACACTGCAAGCCGCAGAAGTGCTGAAAACCTTAATCGGTTTGCCAAATCTTCATCAAAAAATGCAAATTTTCAACGCTAAAACAAATACTTGGCAAACAATAACAATCAACAAAAATTCGGCGTGTGCTGTATGTGGCGTGGCAGAGTAAATTGTTTCAGGCAGCCTGAAAAAATAGTACACCCCCCAAAATTAGCAAGATACTGTTCTGTATTTTTTGCTATGATTAGCAGTTTCACCGATTGCATATCGGCGTAAAAAGGTTTAGCGGGCGTGATTTTCGCCCTAACTTATTCAAATTATGGAGAATTTATTATGAAATCACCCGTTCGTGTCGCCGTTACTGGTGCGGCTGGTCAAATTGGTTATGCTTTGTTGTTCCGCATTGCGTCTGGCGAAATGTTGGGTAAAGACCAACCCGTTATTTTGCAACTGTTGGACTTGCCGCAAGCCCAAAACGCTGTAAAAGGCGTGATGATGGAATTGCAAGACTGTGCATTCCCGCTTTTGGCAGGTATGATTGCGTCTGACGACCCCGAAGTGGCGTTCAAAGACGCAGATATTGCCATTTTAGTGGGTGCAAGACCCCGCAGCAAAGGTATGGAGCGTGCTGACTTGTTGCAAGCCAATGCGGCCATCTTCACCGTGCAAGGTGCGGCGTTGAATAAAGTTGCCAGCCGTAATGTAAAAGTTTTGGTTGTCGGCAACCCTGCGAATACCAACGCTTATATTGCGATGAAATCTGCTCCTGATTTACCTGCCAAAAACTTCACCGCAATGTTGCGTTTGGATCACAACCGTGCATTAAGCCAGTTGTCTGAAAAAACAGGCAAACCAGTGGCTGCCATCGAAAAAATGTGCGTTTGGGGCAACCACAGCCCGTCTATGTATGCTGACTATCGCTTTGCCACGATTGACGGAGCAAGCGTTAAAGAAATGATTAACGACCACGAATGGTATGCCAACACATTCTTGCCCACTGTGGGCAAACGCGGTGCGGCAATTATTGAAGCACGCGGTTTATCTTCTGCCGCATCAGCCGCCAACGCCGCCATCGACCACATTCGCGACTGGGTGTTAGGCACCAACGGCAAATGGGTTACGATGGGCATTCCGTCTGACGGCTCTTATGGCATTGAAAAAGAGATTATCAGCGGTTTCCCTGTAACCTGCGAAAACGGCGAATACAAAATCGTTCAAGGCTTGGAAATTGACGCATTCAGTCAAGGCTTAATCGACAAAACCATTGCCGAATTAAAAGAAGAACAAGCAGGCGTGGCTCATTTGTTGAAATAATTTATATGATTAGATTGAAAACACCTTTGGCGTAATCAAAGGTGTTTTTTATGTTTCAGGCAGCCTGAAAAATAAAAAGCAACGCCATACAAAAAAAGATACTGTCATTACGAGCCGACAGACAGGCGTTAGCGGTTTTACCACTTACGCCTGTGTCGTTGCGAGCCTGAACAAAGTTCAGGCGTGGCAACCCCAAAGCAAGGCGTAGTAATCTCCTTGCTATGGAAAACGGCAATACAAAAATCATTTCAGGCAGCCTGAAAGCCTGATTTATATGAGTTCTATCAAAAAATAAGCATATATTTTGGGGAAAAACGCTGAATGTGTTACAATTCTGCCGATTTTTAAGATGACTTTACAAATAGGTGTGCATTATGGCAAAGAAAAAACTGACCGAAAAAGACATTTTGGCGTGGAATGGTCCAGAAGAAGACTATATGAACGAAGACCATTTGGCATTTTTCCGCCAAAAATTGGTGAAAATGCAAGAAGACATTATCAATAAAGCCACAGGCACTGCCGATTATTTGCAAAAAGACCAAGAAGCCACGCCTGACCCTGCGGATCGTGCCACTTTGGAAGAAGAACACTCTTTGGAATTGCGTACCCGCGATCGCGAACGCAAATTATTGAATAAAGTGCAAGCGTCTATTCGGCAAATTGATGAAGGCACTTATGGCTACTGTGCCGATACGGGCGAGCCGATTGGCTTGCAACGCTTGTTAATCCGCCCCACTGCTACGCTGTCAGTCGAAGCACAAGAACGCCGCGAACAGATGAAAAAACAATTTGCGGATTAAGTAAATGACAACATTTTTCAGGCAGCCTAAATGTTCAGGCTGCCTGAAACATATCAAGGATAATCAAATGATTTGGCACAAACAATGGATTTTTGGTAATTGGAAAATGCACGGTAATTTGGCAGATAATGCACGCCTGTTGCAACAATTATCAACAATTAACAATAACAATGCCCATATTGGCATTGCCGCTCCCTTTCCTTATTTATTGCAAGCGGTTGATTTGGTTAAAAATAATTCAATCGTGATTGGGGCAGAAGATTGTAGTCGTTTTGCCGATAAAGGGGCTTATACGGGCGAAGTGTCTGCCACTATGTTGGCAGATTGTGGGGCAGATTTTGTGCTGATTGGACATTCTGAACGCAGAACTTATTTCAATGAAAACAATGAGATACTGCGTAAAAAAATCGACAATGCACTGGCGTGTAATTTAATACCGATTTTATGCGTGGGCGAAACCCTGCCACAACGACAATCAGGGCAAGAAACAGCAGTGGTTGCCGAACAACTGGCTGTTTTACAAGGCTTATCGGTTAATCATATTGCTGTGGCGTATGAACCTGTGTGGGCAATCGGCACAGGACAAGTGGCAAATAGCGAACAAATTGCCGCCATGCACGCATTTATCTACCAAGAAATCTTGTCAATATTGGGGGAAAATGTTACAATCCGTACCCTTTACGGTGGCAGTGTTAATGCAAATAACGCCGCCGAAATTTTATCGATAGACAAAGTTGATGGGGCATTGGTGGGCGGTGCGTCTTTAAAAGCGGACGCATTTGCCGAAATTATCGCCCACGCAAAAACGGAATAACTGATTAACATGGAAGCATTTAAAACCCTGATTTGGTTGGTGAATATTTTTTCTGCGATTGCCGTGATTTTTTTGGTGTTAATGCAACACGGCAAAGGTGCAGACGCAGGTGCGGCTTTTGGTACAGGCAGTGCGCAAGGCGTGTTTGGTGCGTCTGGTTCTGCTAACTTTTTAAGCCGCAGCACAGCGATTGCCGCCGTGG
>JAFWTP010000048.1 GCA_017518845.1 Neisseriaceae bacterium | reverse complement strand
TATGCAATGCAATTATTGCACTGCAATGAACATTATATAATTGCTATGAAAAATATTGCAAATATTTATTTCAGGCAGCCTGAAATGTATAAAATACTCAAAAAATCAACTTAATAAAAATTTTTATGCAAAATTTTTCCATTTTGTATTATTTTATTGCACAATAATGCCTAATTGATGAATGGAAAAAACAAATGAATACCTTTGATAAAACCGATTTACGCATTTTGAATGCCCTGCAACAGAATGGGCGGTTGAGTAATGTGGAATTAGCTGAACGCGTGGCGTTGTCGCCGTCTCCGTGCTTGCGGCGGTTAAAGCAGTTGGAAGACAGTGGCGTGATTGAACGCTATTCGGCACTGTTGTCGCCGAATAAAATCGGTTTGGGCTTGCAGGCGTATATTCGCGTTACGCTGGCGAAAAATAAGGAAATCCGTTCAGCGTTTGAATTAGCGGTGCGAGACTGGGAAGAAGTGTTAAGTTGCTTTGCGATGACGGGCGAGACCGATTATATTCTGCACGCTTTTTTTGTGGATATGGACGATTTTTCGCACTTTATTTTGGATACGCTCCTGTCCCGAACAGGCGTTTTGGACGCAAAATCAAGTTTTGTGTTAAAAGAAATTAAACACACCACTTCACTGCCTTTGAAACATATTTTGGATAATTAAGAATAATATTTTTCAGGCAGCCTGAAAGCATTTGTTTTAAAATCGACCCAAATGATAAGGGGATTGCCACGCGTCCTACGAACGCTCGCAATGGCATATCCGTAAGCAATAAATGGCTAACGGTCATGCCATTTTTCAGGCAGCCTGAAACTTATTAACTAATTGATAATTAAAATGAAAAATCACACTCACCATTATATTTCTTGTCAAAAATGTGGTCAATATCCTGCTGTGTATGACGACAAAAAGCAGGGATATTTTTGTCGTGTGTGTAACCCACAGCCGCAAACGCAATTTCACAACCCACGCCATGAAGAAGAACCCTTGTCATCACGACCTTTACGCATTGTGTGCCACAACTGCGGTTCGCCTGCCGAGTTTGATATTGTTGAGCAAACTTACCGTTGTAGTTATTGCAAACAAACCACAGGTTTAGAACAAAAAACAGAAAAAACAAATACTTGGCGAAGATTGTCGTTTGCAGATAACAGCATAAAACACTTTGATTTACAACAACATTCTTGCCCTGCGTGTGGGGCAAGAGTGGTGTTTGAAGACAACGAAAGTTCGGAAACCTGTGATTTTTGTGCGTCTAAATTAGTGTGTAGTCAATTTAATGATAGCGAACAATTACCAGATATAATTATTCCTTTTTTTATTACCGAAGATGAAGCCAAGCAACGCTTATTAGAATGGGCAAAACAACACAAAAGAAAAAAAGAAAGCAAAAATATTATCAATCATATAGATAAATTGCAAGCCTATTATTTGCCGTATCGAATGATTAACGGTGAATTAAATGGTTTGGTTCAAAAAGACGGTATTGAACGCATTTTTCATTGTAAAGCCCATATTAGAAATATGGCAGTCAATACTTCTAAACAATTAGATAATTTATTATTGAATGAAATTGAACCTTTTGATTGGTCAAAAGCACAAGATTTTGAATATGCTTATATTGC
>JAFWTP010000047.1 GCA_017518845.1 Neisseriaceae bacterium | reverse complement strand
CAGGTCACGCCGACTATGTGAAAAACATGATTACGGGTGCGGCACAAATGGACGGTGCGATTTTGGTGGTGTCTGCCGCAGACGGTCCTATGCCACAAACACGTGAGCATATCTTGTTGGCTCGTCAAGTAGGCGTGCCTTACATCATCGTATTTATGAACAAATGCGATATGGTTGATGACGAAGAATTGTTAGAACTGGTTGAAATGGAAGTTCGCGATTTATTGTCTTCATACGAATTTCCAGGCGATGACATTCCCATCGTTAAAGGTTCAGCATTAAAAGCGTTGGAAGGCGACACTTCCGATTTAGGCGAAGGTGCGATTTTCAAATTAGCCGAAGCGTTGGATTCTTACATTCCAACCCCAGAGCGTGCTGTGGATAAACCCTTCTTGTTACCGATTGAAGATGTATTCTCCATTTCTGGTCGTGGCACAGTGGTAACAGGTCGTGTGGAACGCGGTGTGATTAATGTCGGCGATGAAATTGAAATCGTCGGTTTGAAAGAAACCCAAAAAACCACTTGTACCGGTGTAGAAATGTTCCGCAAACTGTTAGACCAAGGTCAAGCAGGCGACAACATTGGCGTATTATTGCGTGGTACCAAACGCGAAGAAGTCGAACGCGGACAAGTATTGGCAAAACCTGGCACGATTACGCCACACACCAAATTTGAAGCAGAAGTGTATGTATTGAGCAAAGAAGAAGGCGGTCGTCATACACCGTTCTTTGCGAACTACCGCCCACAATTCTACTTCCGCACAACCGATGTAACAGGTGCGGTAACATTATCCGAAGGCGTTGAAATGGTGATGCCTGGTGAAAATGTGAAAATCACCGTTGAATTGATTGCACCGATTGCGATGGAAGAAGGCTTGCGTTTTGCGATTCGTGAAGGCGGTCGCACCGTAGGTGCTGGCGTGGTTTCAAAAGTGATTCAATAAGGGGTAATCCATAATGAAAACCCAAAGAATTCGTATTCGCCTAAAAGCGTATGACTATGCCTTAATTGACCGTTCCGCACAAGAAATTGTCGAAACAGCCAAACGCACAGGTGCTGTGGTTAAAGGTCCTATTCCTTTGCCCACCAAAATTGAACGCTTCAACATTTTGCGTTCGCCACATATGAATAAAACTTCACGCGAACAATTAGAAATCCGCACGCACTTGCGTTTAATGGACATTGTCGATTGGACAGACAAAACCACAGACGCATTGATGAAACTCGACTTGCCAGCAGGCGTTGATGTGGAAATCAAAGTGCAGTAATTGTTTGAATAAAACAAACCCTTTCAGGCAGCCTGAAAACAGTGAGCAGTGAGCAGTTTTCAGATAGCCTGAAATAAAACAAACGCTTTCGATATTAGAAAGCGTTTTTTGTATGTTTTTAAAAAAAACGATATAGCATTTTATTCTTTTTCAGGCTGCCTGAAATGAAAACAGGTGTCATTGCCACGCCTATACAGTTTAATAGGGTTGTCTCGATTGCTTACGCAATCTCGCAACGACACAGGCGTAAGCAGTAAAACTGCTAACGCCTGTCTGTCGGCTCGCAATGACACGGTTTTTTTCAGGCTGCCTGAAACGAAAATTTAACCCTGTGTGTCATTGCGAGACAGGACGAAGTCCTGTCGTGGCAATCCAGTAAAAAATCGCAGATTTTTTACCAACGCCGCAGGCGTTGTAATGGCGTTTTGTGATTGATTTCAGGTTGCCTAAAATGACTTTTTACAATACCGTTAAAAACGCCTGTCGGCGTTTGTTTTGCCTGTCGGCAAAACTGGATTGCCACGCCTGACTGCGTCAGGCTCGCCATAACATGATTTAAGTTTCAGGCAGCCTGAAAATCCCACAACCCCAAAAAAAACGCTCATCGCTATGATGAGCGTTTTGCTTGCATAAGTCGATTAGTGTTTTTGGAATGCAATGGCGATAAAGCCACGAATGGCTAACAGAATAGCCAAGCCAAACAGCACCAATGCCAAGATTAACTGCAACACAGAGCCAAAAACATTCACATTTTCCATAATGGAAGCGACTTTTGACAGTGCCGTCAGCAACAACGAAGTTAAAGTAACCGCAAGCATAAAAATCATCGGCACATAAAACATTTTATTGTTTTTGCCTGCATTGCCTAACCAAATACACACGGCGAGTAATGCCACTGCTGCCAACAACTGATTTGCGGCACCAAATAACGGCCAAATCAAGGTGTAACCATTCATACCTAATGAAACACCAAAAACAACCGTAATAACCGTGGCAACATATTTATTTGCCAAGAATTTTTTCCATGCAGGATATTCCTTGCTG
>JAFWTP010000046.1 GCA_017518845.1 Neisseriaceae bacterium | reverse complement strand
TGAAAAGAAGTGTTTTCAGGCTGCCTGAAAACAAATTTTCATCAAAACTAAAAACATTTTTGTTTCTCACAAAGTTTTATAGTCAAACAACTTCAAAATGTTAAAAACTGTGTCATTGCGAGCCGTTGCTTGCAACGGCGTGGCAATCCAATGAATTGCATAGCAATTCATCAACGCCATAGGCGTTGTAACGATCGTATCTGTTATCATTTCAGGCAGCCTTAAATTGTTTATGAACCTTGTCGTTACAACGCCCGCGGCGTTGATAAAAAACCTGCGGTTTTTTACTGGATTACCACGCCAAGCCTTTCGGCTTGGCTCGTAATGACACACAGGATTAAATTTAAATTGTAGAATATTTATGCACAATGCGTTATTTTTATTTTTTGCGTTTTGAAATTGTTTGACTATATTTCGCCCTGTCGGGCTATAATTTCTCACAAAGACACGGAGAACACGGAGAACATAAAAAAATGTTTATAATATAAACAGTTAAACCTTATTCTCCGTGTTCTCCGTGCTTCCGTGAGAGATAATGAAAAAATCCCTTTCAGGCAGCCTGAAAAGGAAAATTTAGGAAAAACCATAAAAAATGGCGTAAAATGGCAACACTTTTTTTCTTATCTCATAAGGATAAGATAATGTCCCCAACCAAAACGCAACAGACAGGCAGTTCTGATATGGCAAAATACGATAATTTAATGGTTTTCACAGGCAATGCAAACCCCGCATTAGCACAAAAAGTCGCCAAACATTTGGATATTTCCATCGGCGATATTAAAGTCAGCCGTTTTTCAGACGGCGAAGTGGCTGTGGAATTGTTAGAAAATGTACGCGGTCGCGATGTGTTTATCTTGCAACCGACTTGTGCCCCCACGAATGACAACTTAATGGAAGTCTTGACTATGGCAGACGCTTTGCGTCGTGCGTCCGCAGGTCGCATTACCGCCGCCATTCCCTATTTTGGTTATGCACGCCAAGACCGCCGTCCGCGTTCGGCTCGCGTTCCGATTACTGCCAAATTAGTGGCAAATATGTTGCGTTCCGCAGGCATAGACCGCATTCTCACCGTAGATTTGCACGCTGACCAAATTCAAGGCTTTTTTGATATTCCAGTGGATAATATTTACGCCACACCGCTTTTAACCCACGATATTGTGCAACAAAAAATCGACAATTTAACCGTAGTCAGCCCCGATATGGGCGGCGTGGTGCGTGCCCGTGCGGTTGCCAAAGTGTTGGGTGCGGATTTAGCGATTATCGACAAACGCCGCCCCAAAGCGAATGTGGCAGAAGTGATGAACATTATCGGCGATATTGAAAACAGA
Organism: Neisseriaceae bacterium; assembly: GCA_017518845.1. Classification (GTDB taxonomy): domain Bacteria; phylum Pseudomonadota; class Gammaproteobacteria; order Burkholderiales; family Neisseriaceae; genus RGIG9985. Next base: position 7,758 of record JAFWTP010000046.1, on the reverse strand, counting down.
ACCTGTTTGATTATTGACGATATGATTGACACCGCCAACACGCTGTGCAAAGCCGCCACCGCTCTCAAAGAACGCGGAGCAGACAAAGTGTTAGCCTACGCCACACACCCTGTGTTTTCGGGCGAAGCAATCAGCCGCATTGCCGAATCTAATTTAGACCAAGTCGTGGTAACCGACACCATTCCCCTGTCGGACGCGGCAAAAAAATGCGAAAAAATCCGCCAAGTAAGCATTTCGGGCTTACTCGCCGAAACACTCCGCCGCATTAGCAACGAAGAATCGGTATCGTATTTATTTAACGAAGATGTCTCCGCCGCCACAGTGGCACGGTTTTTGGATTGAACGGCATAAAAGTGGGTTGCCAAACCCATCAAAAATTTCAGATTATCAAAACAATAAAAAGCAATGCCTATCGGCGTTGCTTTTTGTTTTTCAGGCTGCCTGAAAAACCTTTTGCATTGCCGTTTTTAAGGATAGGCTACCCTGAAAGTATTTTTAAATTCGCCTTGTCAGGCTCATTTAAAAATACTTTCAGGAGACGACAAATAGCCATTGGCAATTTATTGCTTACGGCTATATCGCAGCGTATGTGCATAGCACTCGTGGCAATCACCACGCCGTGCGTTCGGCACGGCTCGCAATGACGAGATGGGTTTTCAGGCAGCCTGAATTTAATCATTATTCAAAAAATAGCAACTTCTTTATCAATCTGTTATAATGCCAAGCTTTCATTGCTTAACTAATCTAATTTAAGCCCTGAAAAACACCGCAACTCTGATAAGTTGGTCGCAGCGTAAAGGGTTGATTTTATTAACTTAAATATGGAGACAGCAAATGTCTGAAAAATTAACTGCCACGCGTCGTGATGCACAAGGTACTGGTGCGAGCCGCCGCCTGCGTCGTGAAGGCAACATTCCTGCCGTGATTTACGGCGAAAACCAACAACCCATTAGCATTACCGTAGAACACAACGCCATGTTTTACGCCCTGCAAAAAGAAAAATTTCACACTTCGGTGTTGAAACTTACTTTGGACGGCGAAGAATACAGCGTTTTGGTGCGTGATTTCCAAATGCACGCCTACAAACCGCAAGTAATGCACATTGACTTCCAAGTGGTTGATTTGGCGAAACCTGTTCGTGTGAAAGTGCCTTTACACTTAATCAACGGCGACATTTCGCCTGCTGTGAAATTGCACAGCAACCGCGTTTCGCAATTAGCCACAACGGTTGAATTGCTGATTAAACCAACCGAAATTCCAGAATATTTGGAATTAGACTTAAAAGACTTGGTAGGCGGACAAATTATGCATGTGTCCGATGTACCCCTGCCCGCTGGTGCGGTGAGTACCGCTCTTCATCGTGGTGCAAATCCTGCCGTTGCCGCCGCAGGCAAAAAACGCTAATTTGTATTTTGTATGTATCAAAAAGCCCCAAAATGGGGCTTTTTTATTGTTTCAGGCAGCCTGAAACATTTATAGTCGATTCACGGCAAAATCATGCAGCGTTGTTTTGCCTTGCCGTATTACTTATACTGCCTGCGGCGAAACGCCTTGCCTGCTTTTGCTGTGAACCGACTATATCAATTTGCCAAATACAACTTACTGCCACATTTAAAAAAAGTAGCACCGTCTTCGGTTTGCACTTCTAATTTATGCTCACCGACAACCTGCCCTTTATCATTGATGATTACAGCGTCCCCGCTTTGGCGATTGACATACATTGTATTTCCATCGCATATTGCCATAAACTCGCCGTCTTGTAGCGTACGAGTTGAAACGCTATCGGCATTATCCTTTTTCGCACCGCCACAAGCAGTTAGGGCAAAAATTGCACATAATATTATGATTTTATTCATTATTATTCTCCACAGGATACATTTTGCTACCGCATTTCCAGTGTTTCACGCCGTGTATTAACACAAACTCTGCCTGTGTTTCACCGACTACTTGACCGTCTTGAATAATGCGAGCCTTGCCAGTTTCACGATTAACATACCAAAAACCGTTTGGCTGTATGGAACAAAATTCGTTTTCTGCCAAAGGTTCGCTATCGGCAGTTAATTCATCTAATTCCTTTTGCAGTTCTTCTTCATCAATACCTGCAAACAACTCATTCAAACTATTTTGCAATTTTGCAAATGACTCTTGTTTCCACGCACACATTTCAGCATTCCAAATAATCCGTTGTTTTCTATTTGCTTTTTTTGTTATCTTCATACGCATTCCTTTTGTTCGGCGAACAGTGTTGTTTATGAGTACAGGTTTGTCAAAACCTGTACTCAATCATATATGATTGAGTGAAATTGAAAAAAGTTTCAGGCTGCCTGAAAATATATTATTTGTTTCTCACGAATTTTTTATTATCTCTCACAAAGACACGGAGAACACGGAGAGTATGTTTAAGTGATTATATTATTTAATATTTTTTTCGTATTCGCCGTGTCTCCGTGAAAAATTCAGAAATATAGTCGGTTCACAGCAAAAGCAGTCAGGGCGGTGAAGCCGCAGACAGTATAAATAATACGGCAAGGCAAACCAACGCTGAATGGTTTTGCTGTGAATCGACTATAAATACTCAACCGCTAAATCTTTCTACCCCACACACCCTACAACATAAAAAGGAAATGCCGCAATCTGCATTTCCTTTTATTTATTGCAAACAATCCTTACACAGCAGGCAAAAGCGTTTTCATTTTTTGTAGTGCCTTGCTTTCGATTTGGCGGATTCGTTCGGCGGAGACATTGTATTTTGCCGCTAATTCGTGCAAGGTTTGTGCGTCATCGGCAAGCCAACGGCTTTCGATAATGTCGCGGCTTCTGTCGTCTAATTGTGCCAAAGCGTTTTGCAAGCCTTCGGTTTGCATTTGATAAGCGGCTTTTTTTTCTAATTGATAAGACGGCTCACTCTCACTATCCGACAGCCAATCAATCGGAGCAAAAGCGTCATCGTCCGAATCGTCTTGGGCAAGCAGAGCAACATCGTTGCCTGTCATTCTTTGTTCCATTTCAAACACTTCGTCCAATTTTACGCCTAAATCGTCCGCAATCGTTTGGGCTTCTTCGTGTGTTAAGGCGTTCATATTTTTCTTCATACTGCGTAAGTTGAAGAACAACTTGCGTTGCGGCTTGGTTGTGGCAATACGCACCAGTCGCCAGTTGCGTAAGATAAATTCGTGAATTTCGGCTTTAATCCAATGCACCGCAAACGAAAACAGCCGCACGCCGCGTGCAGGGTCAAAGCGTTTTACCGCCTTCATCAAGCCCACATTGCCTTCTTGAATTAAATCCGCTTGGTTCAAACCATAACCGTCATAACCGCGTGCAATCGACACAACCACACGCAGGTGCGACAAAATCAGTTTTTTTGCCGCTTCCAAATCGTCCCACAATTTCAAGCGTTGTGCTAAATCGCGTTCTTCGTCTTCGGAAAGTAAGGGAATATTATTGACGGTGTGAATATACTGCTCCAAAGAACCCACGCCAGACGGCACAGGCAGAGCAAATGCGTTTATAGTCATTGAAAAAACCTTTCGTATAAATTTTGTTGATTGTTAAAATATATCATAAAAAACAGGGGAAAATTATAACACGCCCCCCACACAATGCAAGTGTTTTTTGGGGTTTTTTATTAGTTGATTTTAAGCGTGCTTTCAGCCTTCAGGCTGCCTGAAAGCAGACAAAAGAAAAGCGGGCCAGAACCTCGGCACTGGAAAACTTATGGTGGGCTGCTTGCTTCCGCACCTGACCCGTTGCCTTAAACTTCCATGCGAGAAGACCCGCAGGGCAGAATTGTAGCGATTTAATGATTTTCTTTCAAGTGTTTTTTATTCAGGCTGCCTGAACAACTTATATTTGCTTATTAAAACAATAAGTTAATATTTTCAGGCAGCCTGAAAGCATCTACTACACCATACCCAAAGCCAAACCGATTAACCTAACCGCCATTGCCAAAACCCACGCAATGACGCATTGCCACAGCACCACAAACGCTGCCCACAAGCCGCCGAGTTCGCGTTTGACGGTGGCAATCGCCGCCAAACAGGGGGTGTAGAGTAGGGCGAAAACCAGCATGGTGGCAGCGGTTAGTGGCGTTAAAATGGTGGTGAGATTGTCGCCAAACAGCACTTCCATGCTGGATACCACGCCTTCTTTGGCGATAAAGCCTGCAACCAAACTTGCCCCCACTCGCCAGTCGCCCAAGCCCAAAGGCTGCATGACGGGAGCGAATATGCCTGTTATTGCAGCCAGTATGCTGGTTGATGAATCGTCTGTCAGATTAAAATGCAAATCGAAACTTTGCAAAAACCAAATGATGATTGTGCCGATAAAAATCACTGTAAAAGCGCGTTCGATAAAGCCTTTGGCTTTTTCCCACAAAAGTTGCACAATATTGCGGAATGTGGGGAAACGGTAGGGCGGAATTTCCATCACAAACGGAATCGGCTCACCCTTGAACAGCGTTTTGCGATAGATTAAAGCAATGATAATGGCGGTGATAATACCCAAAAGATATAAGCCTGACATCACCCACGCCCCGTTTTTGGGGAAAAATGCGGCGACAAAAAAGGCGTAAATCGGCAGTTTTGCCGTACAACTCATCATCGGTGTAAGCAGCACCGTCATTTTGCGGTCGCGGTCGGACGGTAGCGTTCTTGTTGCCATAATCGCAGGCACGGAGCAGCCAAAGCCAATTAACATCGGCACAATCGAACGCCCCGACAAGCCCATACCGCGAAAGAGTTTGTCCATGACAAACGCCACGCGGGCAATGTAGCCCGTGTCTTCCAAAATTGCCAAGAAGAAAAACAGCACCACAATAATCGGCAAAAAGGACAAAACGCTGCCCACGCCTGCGAAAATGCCGTCAATCATCAAGCCGTGCAGTGCGTCATTCACGCCCCACAGGGTGAGTTTTGCGGAAAACCATTCCGTGCCGCTATCTATCCAGCCTTCTAATATTTCTTGCAAGCCCGCTCCGACTAAATTAAAAGTGAGATAAAAAATCAATGCCATAATGGCAAAAAATAAAGGAATGGCAGTGTATTTTCCTGTTAAAAAACGGTCGATTTTTTGCGAGCGGCGGCGTTCTTTGCTTTCAATCGGTTTTTTAACTGTTTCTCGACAGACTTTTTCAATATAAGCAAAACGCATATCGGATAATGCCGCATTTCTATCTAATTTTCGCTCGCTTTCCATTTGGCTGGCAATGTGTTCTATGGTTTCTATTTCATTTTGTTCTAATTTAAGTTTTTGAATAATAGAAATATCGCCTTCTAATAATTTATCTGCGGCAAAACGAACTGGAATTTGATTACTGTCGGCGTGGTCGTGAATTAAATGAATAATTGCATGAATAGCCCGATGAACCGCACCGCCGTGTTCATTTTTATCACAAAAATCTTGTACTTGAGGTTTTTCTTGAAAATGAGCAATATGCACTGCATGGCGAACCAATTCATCAACCCCTTGATTTTTTGACGCAGAAATCGGAATAACAGGCACGCCCAATAATTCTTCCATAGCGTTAATATCAATCGAACCGCCATTATGCGTTAATTCGTCCATCATATTTAATGCCACAATAACAGGAATATCCAACGCCAATAATTGCATGGTTAAATATAAATTGCGTTCGATATTATTCGCATCAACAATATTGATAATACAATGCGGACGATTTTCTAATAAAAAGTTAATCGCAATTTTTTCTTCGTCCGAATAAGCGGTCATTGAATAAATACCAGGTAGGTCGGTAATATTTGTATTCGGATAATGGCGAATTGCCCCATTTTTTCTATCAACCGTAACACCTGGAAAATTGCCGACATGCTGATTTGCCCCTGTGAGTTGATTAAACAGCGTGGTTTTGCCGCTGTTTTGATTGCCAATTAAGGCAAACGACAACAATTCGTGGTCGGGCAGGGGTGTCGCATCTTTGTCCGAATGAAACAGCCCGTCTTCGCCCAAACCTGGGTGCGGCGTTTCTTTTTTTAGTTGATTATCAAAGCGTTCAGGCTGCCTGAAAACAGGTTTTTCGCACGGCTCAATTTCAATTTTTGCCGCGTCACTTCGCCGTAAAGTGAGCGTATAACCCCGCAGTTGCAACTCCACAGGGTCGCCCATCGGGGCGTGTTTGACCATTTGCACCAGCGTCTTCGGGGTTAAACCCATATCCAACAAATGCCGCCGCAAACGCCCTTCCCCCTGAACGGCACGAATCGTGGCAAATTGACCAATGGGCAAATCTTGTAAATTCATCAGTATGTGTTCCTGCAAAGCAATAATAATTATCAACAAAAGGCGAAATTATAAGACATTTCGCAGAAAAAAATAAGCATTCAGGCTGAAACCTTTGCAAAACTTAATCTGAAATAAAAAAGCGTCCGTTATAGGGTGGGCATTCCTGCCCACCACTCTGCCCGCGGCGTTGATTATTTATTGATATTTAAGAAAATTCCGCCCTATCGGGCGGTTGGTGGGCAAGAATGCCCACCCTATAACATTTGCCCTTGTTATATGCAAAAATAGGTTTTGCAAAGGTTTCAGGCTGCCTGAATGCTGGGGTTGTGTTTTTATTTCGCTTTTCAGGCAGCCTGAAAAGCCTACGGCAAGTTTGCCAAATATTGTTTGGCTTGCGTATCGCCGTTTGCTGCCGCTTTTTGTAGATAAGTTTTGGCTTTTTCAATATCGGCAGGCTCGCCCAAGCCGTTGAGATAAATCATCGCCAGATTAAATTGTGCCAGTGAATTATCCGCCGCCGCTGCCTTTTCTAAATGCACCTTTGCCTGTGCGTAATCGACTGGCACGCCCAAGCCCTGCATATACATCATGCCTAAATTATTTTCAGCCAAAACGCTGTTTTGTTGTGCGGCTTGTTCAAAATAATGCTTGGCACGCTCATAATCGGGGGCAACAGAAATGCCCTGCAAATAGAATAAACCCAAATTATTTTGGGCTTCGGGGTGATGATTGTCCGCCGCTTGGGCAAACCATTTTAAAGCTTCTGCCTGCTGATTGCGTTTGATATAAATCAGCCCTAACTCGGTTTGAGCGTCCGTCTGTCCTTGTTCTGCGATTGTGGTAAAAATTTGGATTGCTTTATCGATGTCGTCCCGTTCTAACAAATTTTGGGCTTGCAGATACAATTTTTTCTGCTCGTCAGTAAATGTGCCATACACGGTATTGCTAATTTGTTGTTTTTCTTCAATTTGTGTTTCGCTGACACTGCTTTCTATTTTGTTGCAAGCCGTCAATGCACTGATGAATGTCAGTGCAATGAGTGTTTTTTTGAGTGTTGAAAAATACATATTTTTTCCTTGTATATTAAATGGTTAGGTTTTCATGCTGCCTGAAAATTATTCATTCAAAATCTTCTCTGCCACTTCAAAATCATCAAAATGGTGTTTCACGCCTTGAATTTCTTGGTAAGTTTCGTGTCCTTTGCCTGCGATTAAGATAATGTCTTTATCGCTTGCGTGTTGAATGGCGTAGCGAATGGCTTGTTCTCGGTTGGCTTCGATATGTATTTGATTTTGTTTTGAAATACCTTGCAAAATGTCGGCGATGATTTTATCAGGGGCTTCACTTCTTGGATTGTCCGAAGTAATCACTGTGCAGTCGGCTAATTGCGTGGCAATTTGCCCCATTTGTGGGCGTTTGCCTGTGTCTCTATCGCCGCCGCAACCGAACACACACCAAAGGCGGCTATCAGGCGTTTTGAGTTCCATTAAAGCCGTCAGAGCCTTTTCTAATGCGTCT
>JAFWTP010000045.1 GCA_017518845.1 Neisseriaceae bacterium | reverse complement strand
CAAAGCAGGCGGCGTGCTGCAACGCTTTGCACAGGATTTTTTGGCGAAGAAATAACAACACACAAGGAGAAACATAATGCAATGGCAATGCGGACGATTTTCTATTGACTGCAACAGCCCCAAAATTATGGGCATTGTGAATTTAACGCCCGACTCGTTTTCGGACGGCGGCGTGTATTCGCATAGCGTTAAGGCGGCTTTGCAACACGCCGAACAACTTGTGAAAGACGGTGCGGATATTTTGGATATTGGTGGTGAATCCACGCGTCCGAATGCCCTGCCTTTGTCATCTGACGAAGAATGGCAAAGGGTAAGCGAAGTTTTGCAAGAAATCGCCATATGGCAAGTGCCGATTTCTTTGGATACGCGTCATACGCTTGTTATGCAAAAAGCATTAGAAAACAGCGTAGTAGATATAATTAACGATGTTGCGGCTTTAACCGATACAGGTGCGGTTAAATTATTATCGCAATATCCAAATATTGGTATTTGCTTAATGCATATGCAGGGGCTGCCTGAAAATATGCAGCACAATCCGCAATATCACAGCGTGTGTGATGAAGTAAAATTCTTTTTACAACAACGCATTAACGCTTGTGTTGCCGCAGGCATTGGCAAAAACCGCCTGCTGTTAGACCCTGGTATTGGCTTTGGTAAAACGGCTGAACACAATTTGGCACTGTTAGCCAATCCGCAACAGTGGCTGCCTGAAAATCTGCCGTATTTAATTGGCGTTTCGCGTAAAAGCGTTTTGGGGGCAATTATAGGGGAAACCGACCCGCAAAAACGAGAAGTGGCAAGCGTTGCCGCCGCTGTGGAAAGTGTGCGGCGGGGGGCGAATGTGATTCGTGTGCATCATGTCAAAGCCACGCGAGACGCTTTATTGGTGATGAAAGCCTATCAGGATTTTCAGGCTGCCTGAAAAAGAATAATTCATAATAAATTCAAAGCACACCGCAAAAAGGTTATACACACAGCAAAAAAGCGAAAAAAAGTTCAACCCAAAAGCACATAAAAAACCCAAGCCAAGCCTAATGAAATTTTGTAATAACTTGATTTATACAGAGAATATAGAAAAGCAAAAAAAGCAAGTACAAAAAATCGTGGGCTTGATTTTTAAGGAAATTTTTTGTTGCAAAAAAGTTATCCACAAAGTTATCCACAATTTTATTGGTTTTCAGGCAGCCTGAAATCAGCCATCATTAAGGTAGTGAAAAGTGACAGAAACAAAGCCCGCAATCAACCCATTTTATCTATTTTTTCAACGCATTAGCCCAAAAAATGCCGAGTTAGCCACGCCTTTTTTGAACGCTGTTTTAGACGCTTGGGAAAACGGGCATTCGTTTATTGAATTAAATGAACAACAACAACAAGTTGCACGCCAGTGTTCGCCTTTAATTGGTTTTGCCCCCGATGATACCGCTCCTTTAATTTTGCAAGATAACTATTTGTTTTTACATAAAATTTATCATTTAGAATACAGCGTAGCACGCCGTTTGCACGATTTATGCACAACGCCCCCTGCTATTTACGCGTACAATGATTTATTGCAAACTTATTTCCAAGAAGATAACCCTTTGTTTTTAGAGAGTAATTTTCAACAAAAAGCCGCCGTTGAAAAGGCTTTGCGTTGTCGTTTTTCGCTGATTAGCGGCGGGCCAGGTACGGGCAAAACCACGACTGTGGCAAAATTGCTGGCTTTATTGTGTCATCAAGAAAAAACGCTGCCCAATATTGCCTTAACGGCTCCCACAGGTAAGGCGGCGGCACATTTGCAACAGTCGTTAATCAAAGGTTTGGAAAAACTTTCTTTCAGGCAGCCTGAAATAAAACAACATTTATCGCAATTACAAGGAAAAACCTTACACCGTTTATTAAATATTCGTCCGCCATTGAATCAATCCGCATACAATCAACAAAATACATTGCCTTATGATATTGTTATTGTTGATGAATCATCAATGATAGAATTAAATATAATGTATAAACTGTTAAATGCGATTGGTGAAAATACCCGTTTAATTTTATTGGGCGATAAAGACCAATTACCCAGTGTGGGAGCAGGGGCAGTTTTAGAGCAAATCAGCCAAATTGATGAAAAAAGTGTTTTGTCTGATTGCGTTTCTCATTTAACCATCTCCCGCCGTTTTGATGAAAAAAGCGGTATTGGTGTTTTAGCGTCTGCGATTATTAACAATAATCCTGAAAAAGCATTAAATTGTTTTCAACAATTTTCAAATGAAATCATACAAAAAAACGATAGCCAACAATTATGCGAAGAATACTATGATTTGCAAAAAGATTATTGGCAAGCGATTAGCGAAAATAACATCAAAAAAGCCTTTGATTGTTTTTACAATACAATGGTTTTATGCGTATTGCGATATGACGCACAACGCTTTAATCGGCAATTTTTAGATTTTTTAATGCACAAAGGACACGGCAAAGGATTTTTTAACGGCAAAGCCATTATGATTACAGAAAATAATGTAATATTAGATATTTACAATGGCGATATTGGTATTGTATTGAATAATAAAGTATATTTTCCCAATCATCAAAACGGTATTGAGATACCACGCATCAACAATTTTGAAGACGCTTTTGCGATTACCGTGCATAAAAGTCAAGGTTCAGAATATAACCATATTTTTTTAATCACGCCGAAAAAATATATAGACGATGAAGAACAAAACAGCGAAAAAATTTTCGACCGTTCTTTACTTTATACGGCGGTTACCAGAAGTAAAAAAACATTTTGTTATATTGGCGATAATTTATCTTTACAAAACGCCATTTCACGCCAAAACAAACGCCGCAGTTTATTAAAACAATTAGTAATGAGCAATGTTTTCAGACAGCCTGAAAAGTTTAATCGAAGCGTTATCTAAATAAATAATCGTCAAGCCGCAAGGCTTGACTTAACAACTGCTCACTGCTAATTGCTCATTGCTCACTGTTTCAAAACGCCGTAATTTGGCAACAGCAAGGCACACACTTCTTTTTTTCTGCCACGCAATAAGCGTTGTCGTCCAGGGATTTTTTCGCATTTTGCCGCAGGGTCATTTTTGTCGGCGATTTTTTTGAAGCCATTGTTTTTATTATATTGTTTTGGCTTATTATTCAAAGGGTTATCCAACCAAGACGGCTCATAACCTTCGATTTGTTCTAATTTCAAATCTTGCGAAGTTAAGTGCAAAATCGCGTCCAACAATTTCTGCTCGTTTTCTTCAACCAAAGACAACGCCACACCGTTTGCCCCCGCTCGTCCTGTTCTGCCTATGCGATGCACATAATCTTCCGCTTGCAAAGGGAGTTCATAGTTAATCACAAACGGCAATTCGCTAATATCCAAGCCGCGTGCAGCCACATCTGTGGCAACCAAAATACGCACGCTTTCTGCTTTAAAATCTGCCAGCGTTTGCAAGCGTTCCGACTGCGATTTATCGCCGTGCAGGCTTGCGGCGGCAATTTTGCGTTTGAGTAATTCGCGTGTAACTTGGCTGACTGTCATTTTTTTATTACAAAAAACAATCGCTTGTGGAATATTTAAGCCGTGAATTAAGTCTTCTAATAAATCTTTTTTTCGCCCATTATCAACCGCAATCAAATGCTGTTCCACGCTTTGTGCCGTTGAATTTTGCGGTGCGGTTTCAATGATTTGCGGATTATTCATAAAATCTGCGGCTAATTTGCGAATTTCAGGAGCGAAAGTGGCTGAAAATAAAAGAATTTGTCTGTTTTCAGGGAGCATTTTGATGATTTTTCGCACATCATCAATAAAGCCCATATCCAACATTCTGTCGGCTTCGTCTAATACCAAAATTTCTACTTTATTCAAAGAGATACTTTTTTGCGACACATGGTCTAACAACCGTCCCACAGTGGCAACCACAATTTCACAACCTTGTTGCAAGGCGGCTTTTTGCGGTTCAATATTTGTGCCGCCAAAAATCACCGTATGTCGCAGGGGAATATTTTTTAAGTAATTGTTATTATTAGCATAAATTTGGTCAGCCAGTTCTCGTGTGGGGGTTAAAACCAACATTCTAACAGGGTGCATGGCAGGCGAAACGCTGGTGTTGGCGTGGTGTTTTAAGCGTTCAATAGACGGCAACATAAACGCCGCCGTTTTGCCCGTGCCTGTTTGAGCGGCGGCTAATGTATCGTTGCCCGCCATCGCGACAGGAATCGCCGCCGCTTGAATATCGGTAGGGTGAGCATAACCGCAGTCGTTTAGGGCGTTAATAATTTCGTTAGATAATCCTAATTCATTGAATGTTATCATTTTTTATCAATCCTTTTATTTTCAGACAGCCTGAAAAGGTTAAAATGAGCATTATTTTACCGATTTTTCAGGCTGCCTGAAACATTTGATGACGCTCTTTTTCTGTGTGAAAAATGCTCCCACGCCATAATGCCCAATCCCAACCAAATTAAGGCAAAGCCCAATAGGCGTGAGAGTGGCAAGGGTTCGTGGTATAAAAATACAGCAACCAACATACTGATTGACGGACTAATATACTGCATAAAGCCTAATGTGGAAAGCGGCAAAAAGTGCGTAGCGGCGGTGTAGGTTAAAAGCGGCAAAATGGTAACCAAGCCGCTTAACACCAATAAAATGCCGTTTTTATTCAAAGCCAAACCGCTTTGTCCTGTTTTGGCTGACCAAATTAAAAACATTAACGCAAAAGGCATAATAATGGCGGTTTCAATCAATAATCCCGCAAAAGACGGCACATCAATTTTTTTGCGAATAAAACCATATAGAGCAAAAGACGCAGGTAAAATTAAAGAAATTAACGGTAATTTTCCCAAAGCATAAATCTGAATAGCAATAGAAACAAGCACTAAACCTGACGCTATTTTAGCGGTTGTATTTAATTTTTCACCTAATAACAACGCCCCTAATAATATTGAAAAAAACGGATTGATAAAATAACCCAAAGAAGTTTCTAATATCTGATTTTTGCCAACAGCATAAATAAAAACACCCCAATTTGTGCTAATTAAAACACCTGTGGTGATTAAAGCCAACAGCGTTTTTTTATTGCGTAATAATAATTGCACACTACGCATACGGCGAGAAAACCACAAATAAGCAAACAACAGCACAAACGACCAAACAATGCGATGAGCCAAAATCTGCACCGCACCCACACCGTCTATCCATTTGAAATAAATAGGAAAAACGCCCCACATAATAAAAGTGGCAAGCGATAAAACAAAACCTTTTTGAGCGTTCATTGTTGTGTCCTTGTTTTTCAGGCTGCCTGAAAATGTTTTATTTGCCAGCAGCGATGGATTTTTTTATTGCGAAAGTCAATCGGTACGGATTGTGCTGATATGTCTTTAATATTGTATTTTTCGCTGATTTCATTGGCTAATTTGAAAGTGCGTAAATTATTGGAAAAATACAAAACGCCATTTGGTGATAATAATTTCATCGCTTGTGTAATCAATAAAATATGGTCTCGTTGTATATCGAATGAGTTTGCCATTTTTTTGCTATTGGAAAATGACGGTGGGTCGATGACGATTAAGTCAAATTGTTTGTTGGTTTTTTGTAAATATTCTAATACATTTTCTCGAATAATAATATGTTGTTTTGTATTGATATTATTGAGTTTAAAATTTCGTTTTGCCCATTCGCAATAGGCATTAGATAAATCCACTGTTTCACTATAAATTGCTCCGCCTTTTGCGGCATAAACGGTGAAACTGCCTGTATAGGCAAATAAATTTAAAAAGCGTTTGCCCTTTGCTTCGTTTTTAATTCGCAATCGCGTGTTTCTGTGGTCTAAAAATAAACCTGTGTCTAAATATTTATCCAAATTCACCCAAAAGGGTATGCCGTTTTCTGTAATGATAAAATCTTCGCCTAAAACACCTGTTTTTTGATATTGTTCATCGCCTTTTTGTTTTTGTCGCACTTTGTAATGCACTTTGTCTTGTGTGCAATCAGTCGCCATACACACGGACAGCACGGCGTTTTGTCGCTCTTCATCTGCTATGTTTTTATGCGGCGTGTGGTATTCGTAGATCACGCGGCTATCGCCATAAATATCAACCGCAAAAGGAAATTCGGGAATGTCTTTATCGTAAATGCGATAGGCATCAATATTTTGCTTTCTCATTAACTTGCTGAAATGCTTGAAGTTTTTATTTAAGCGGTTGGTAAAAGCAATAAATCGTTCGTTCATTTTTGTTTGTTCGCTCAAATTAGTGATAGTATTTAATTTTTTTCAGGCTGCCTGAAAGTACTATTTTACTCTGTCGCAGTAAGGAAAATGCAATGAATTTACACAATATTCGTCAAGATTATGCCAAACAAGCGTTGTCGCTTGAAGAATGTGCTGCGTCTCCTATGGAGCAGTTTCAGTTGTGGTTACAACAAGCGATGGACGCACAGGTGAATGAGCCGACTGCGATGAGCGTGGCAACGGTGGATAGCACAGGCAAGCCGTCTTGTCGCATTGTTTTATTGAAAGAAGTGAATGACGAAGGCTTTGTTTTTTTTACAAATTATAAAAGCCATAAGGGTAGGGCGATGGCGCATAATCCTGCGGTTGCCTTGACCTTTTTTTGGGCGGAATTAGAGCGGCAGGTGCGGGTGCAAGGTGTTGCCTATAAATTAGACGAAAAAAAATCCGATGAATATTTTGCGTCTCGTCCTTATACTAGCCGTGTTGGGGCGTGGGCAAGTCATCAAAGCGAGCCTTTGGCAAGCAAAGAAGCCCTGTTAGCCAAAGCGGCATTGATTGCCGCCAAACACCCCCTAAAAGTGCCGCGTCCGCCGCACTGGGGCGGTTACCTTGTTCGCCCTGAAATTATCGAATTTTGGCAAGGTCGCCCCAGCCGACTGCACGATAGAATTTGCTATTCCCTGCATGAAAATGGGGCGTGGGAAAAAGTGCGATTGTCGCCATAACTTATTGATATATATAAATTTACAAAAATAAAATGTACGACTAATTTTTACATTTTTTTAAATTAACAAACGAATTTGCTCACTTCTGACGGCGTTTGCTTTAATGAGTGAATATTAAAAAATATGGTGAGCACCGTTAGATGCGAACAAATCTGTTTGTTAAAAAATAAAACTGATTGTTTTTTATTTTTTCATCATTGTTCAGGCAGCCTGAATATGAATACAAAAATTAAAACCGCAATATTAAAAAGACTGCGTTTTTATAGTCTTTGTTTGCTTGTGCTATTAGTGTTAGCACAGGTTTTGGCGTTATTTTGGTATCCATTAGAATGGTTTTCGCATTTTTCTTTGCACGGTTGTGTGCTTATTTTGTTCGCCAGTTTTGCTTTCAAACGGCGGTATCGTTATATTTTATGGGCGATTTGTTTGGGTGTGATTTCGTGGGCGTTTTTTCCGCTTTCAGGCAGCCTTAAAAATGAGCAGTCAATAAAAATTATTTCGTATAATATTTATTTTGAAAACAAAGAGAAAGATAAAGAAATTGCTTTTTTATTAAATCAAAATGCCGATATTTTGGCACTCACCGAAATGGGCGGTTTGGCGTGGCAAAATCAGTTGTCTGTTTTGCAGCAACATTATCCTTATTCATGCGGACATTCACTCGACAGTCCTTTTGCTATGCAGTTGTTTTCAAAAGAAAAACCATTATCCTGCGAAGTACATTTTATTGAAGATGTTTATCCATATATTCAAGCCGTTTTTCCTAATCAAAAAACGCTGTTTGTGCTACACCCGCCGCCGCCTGTGAATGGTGAATTAGCGAATGAGCGTTTGATTTATTTCCAAAAAACCGCACAAAAAATCGCTCACGACAACAACGCTGTTTTGGTGATAGGGGACTTAAACAATACGCCATTTTCGCCCATTTACCGCCGTTTTAAGAACAACAGTGGCTTACAAGACGCTATGTACAACGCACTGCCAACTTGGAAACCGTTTTTCTTACCGCTTGATAGAGTGTTGTATCGACAATGCAAAGTTCAAGCACGCGCCTTGTCGTGGCAATATTCTGACCATAGGGTAGTGGAAATTTTGTGGCAGTAAAAAAGTTTCAGGCTGCCTGAAACATAAAATTGATGAATAGATGAAGAATATGAGAAAATAAAAAGACAAAAAATTGGCGGAAGCGGTGAGATTCGAACTCACGGTGGGCTACTAACCCACGACGGTTTTCAAGACCGCTGCATTAAACCGCTCTGCCACGCTTCCGAAAAGAAATGCGATTTTAACCCTTATTAACCATTTTGCCAAGAGT
>JAFWTP010000044.1 GCA_017518845.1 Neisseriaceae bacterium | reverse complement strand
ATTCCCCTGCACGGGAAGTGCTTTCAGGCAGCCTGAAAATAAGGTTTATTTTAGTCGTCAGACTAAAATCATTGATTTACGAAGTAAATCAATGGATTACGAAGCAAACAAACCGAAATTTAGGCGAAGCCAAAAATCAATTTAACTCAATCCCAGATAACTTTGCCACAGTGTTAATATCCTTATCCCCCCTGCCCGATAAATTTACCAAAATCACTTTATCCTTGCTCATTTTGGGGGCGTTTTCAATTGCCCACGCCAAAGCGTGGCTGCTTTCTAATGCGGGGATAATGCCTTCATAGTGGCATAAATCGTGGAATGCGGACAAGGCGGCTTCATCGTTCATTGCGGTATATTCTGCCCTGCCGATTTTATGTAAATAAGCGTGTTCGGGGCCGACACCTGGATAATCCAAACCTGCGGATACTGAATGTGTGGCTGAAACTTGCCCGTTTTCGTCCTGCATTAAATAACTTTTAAAGCCGTGCAGAACGCCCACAGGGCTGTTTGATGAAATCGGAGCGGCGTGTTTATCCATTGTTTCCACGCCCAAACCGCCTGCTTCAACGCCGATTAGACGCACCGATTTTTCTTCAATATAAGGGTAAAACAAACCGATTGCGTTTGAACCGCCGCCCACGCACGCCACTGCCACATCAGGCTGTTTGCCCACTAAATCAGCCATTTGCGTTTTACATTCATTGCCAATCACGCACTGAAAATCACGCACCAATTCAGGATACGGAGCAGGACCTGCCGCTGTGCCGATAATATAAAAAGTATCATCAACGCACGCCACCCACTCACGCAAGGCTTCATTCATCGCATCTTTCAGAGTGCGTGAGCCGCTATCGACTGCCACGACTTTCGCCCCTAACAACTTCATACGATAAACATTAGGGGCTTGGCGTTGTATATCGTCTGAACCCATAAACACCGTACATTGCATACCAAAGCGAGCGGCAACAGTTGCCGTAGCAACACCGTGCTGCCCTGCCCCCGTTTCCGCAATCACGCGTTTTTTGCCCATTTTTTTGGCAAGCAACGCCTGACCGATTGTATTATTGATTTTATGAGCGCCGCTGTGATTTAAGTCTTCGCGTTTGAGATAAATTTTCGCACCATTCAAGTGTTGCGATAAGCGTTCTGCATAATAAACAGGCGTGGGTCTGCCCACATATAAAGCCAAATCTCGCTGAAATTCTGCCCAAAACGCAGGGTCATTTTTCGCTTGGGCATAAGCGACTTTTAATTCATCTAATGCACGAACCAGCGTTTCCGACACAAACGAACCGCCAAATTCACCAAAAAAACCTTTTTCGTCAGGGGCTGTGTATGACATTTGAGTATCCTATTTTTCAGGCTGCCTGAAAGATTAAAAACTGCGTATTTTACAATGTTTCAGGCTGCCTGAATGAATAGATTTTTTCAATGCCACACGGATTCGATTTTCCTAACGGAAAATCTTTAAAGGATTGCCACGCCGTGCCTCACACGGCTCGCAATACGCATATCCGTAAGTAGCAAAGCGCATATACGGCTATTGCTCATTTAAAGGAAAACCGTTAGGTTTTCCAAATCCATGTGGCAATAAAAAAACAAAATGATTACAGTAGATGACATAGGCAAGCTAAAAACCTAAAAAACGCTTGCAATGACGAGTTAAGTTTTTCAGGTAGCCTGAAAGAAACTCCTGCAAAACCCAATCAGAAACAAAATGATAACACTCCGTAGGGGCGACCCCATATGGTCGTCCGCTTATCAAGTTTCGTAATTTATTGTTTTATAAAAGAAAACCAAATCGTTTTGCGGGCGACCACACGGGGTCGCCCCTACGGAATTTTAACATTTCGTTTCTTCAAAGAGTTTT
>JAFWTP010000043.1 GCA_017518845.1 Neisseriaceae bacterium | reverse complement strand
TGTCTTTTTTGCGATTGCGTTTTATCACAGCCCTAACGCATTTATGGCAGAAAAATGGGTGCATATCGCTTGGACAGATTATATTTTCAAATTATCAATTAACTTATTGTTTTTCTTGCCTATTTACGGTATTGTGTTGCGATATGTCTTGGGTAAATTGGTGGCGATTAAATCCAATACGCCACAAAACAGTGTGTTGGATTAACGATTTTCAGGCAGCCTGAATGGATATTATTGAATATTTACAAGCACAAGGCGTGGGTTCTCGCAAAATGTGTCGCTTGTTGCTGTTGCAAAATCGTATAGAAATCAATGGGCAGAGACCGCCTGATGATATTGCCGATACGCTTACGCCGTCTATTTTAACGATTGACGGTGAAACCTTGCCCACTTTGCCTTTGCCGTATTTTTATATTTTGCTGAACAAACCTGCGAATGTGGAAACTTCGCACAAACCTGTGCATTATCCGTCTGTGTTTTCGCTGTTGCCTAAAAATTGGCAAAATATCGATATTCAAGCCATAGGACGATTAGACGCAGACACCACAGGCGTTTTATTGCTAACCAATGACGGCAAGTTTAATCATTTTTTGACTTCGCCCAAAAATCAAGTGGTGAAAACTTATCACGCCACACTCAAACACCCTGCCGACAATGTTTTGTGTCAGCGGTTAATCGATGGCGTGTTGTTAAATGATGAACAGGAAATCATCAAAGCATTGTCTGCCGAATTGATTACGCCAACATTATTGGCATTAAAAATTGATAGTGGCAAATATCATCAAGTCAAAAGAATGGTGGCAGCCGCAGGCAATCGTGTTGAGTATTTAGAACGCATAGCCATAGGAAACATCACCGTGGGCAATTTGAACAGGGGCGAGTGGCGGTTTATTTTACCGTCAGAATTAGCAATATCTTTTCAGGCTGCCTGAAAATCTAATCTTAAAGAGATTCCTGAAAGACTGGCATATATGGCACATTTGAAGCGTTGAGCTTACGCTTGAAAACATCGCCTTTCTACTTGTTATGTATTCGTTTTCTGAAATCCCTGCAAAACTCGTCATTCTGAGTTTTCCGTAGGAAAACAAAGAATCTCAACTTGTTGTTTTACAATGAGATTATTCGCTATGCTCAGAATGACGAATGATGAAAAAGTAAGTTTTGCAGGGGTCTCTTAAACATCTAAATGGCTTAAATCCTGCTCTACGGCTTGTTCTAATGACTGCAAAAAGTCCGCTTTCACTTCACGATAGGCTTCTAACAAAGCGTATTCAAAACCCACTGCGTCCGTGCCGCCGTGTGATTTAATCACAATGCCACGCAAACCCAAGAATATTGCACCGTTAAAGCGGCGTGGATCGACTTTTTGTTTGAATTTTTTCAAAATCGGCAACGACCACATCGCCACCCATTTGGCGTATAAGGATTGTGTAAAGCCTGCCTTGACTAATCCACCGATAAATCCTGCCGTGCCTTCAATGGTTTTTAACACGATATTGCCGACAAAACCATCGCACACAATGACATCGGCTTTATCGGAGAAAATATCCGAACCTTCCACATTGCCGATAAAATTTAAGTGGCTGTTTTTTAATAAAGAATAAGCGGCTTTAACCGTGTCTGTGCCTTTAATATCTTCCGTA
>JAFWTP010000042.1 GCA_017518845.1 Neisseriaceae bacterium | reverse complement strand
TTCAAACAAGGCTTGTAATTGAGCGTCTGTCATACCATTGTCGCCAAATAATACAAAGCCGTTAGAATCAGACACAGTCAAGACTTTGGCACCTAATTCGATTGCTTTTTCGCAAGCGTATTGAGCCACATTGCCCGAACCCGAAATCACCACGCGTTTGCCTGCGAAATTGTCGCCTTTGGTTGCCAACATATTTTGAGCAAAATAAACCGTGCCGTAACCTGTGGCTTCAGGGCGAATCAGCGAGCCGCCAAATTCCAAGTTTTTGCCTGTTAAAACGGACGCAAATTCATTGCGTAAGCGTTTGTATTGACCGTATAAATAACCCACTTCACGGCCGCCCACGCCGATGTCGCCAGCAGGTACATCAGTGTCTGCACCGATATGGCGGAACAATTCCGTCATAAATGACTGACAGAAACGCATCACTTCGCCGTCTGATTTACCTTTGGGGTCGAAGTCCGAGCCGCCTTTACCGCCGCCCATAGGCAAAGTAGTTAAAGCATTTTTGAACACTTGTTCAAACGCCAAAAATTTCAGCACGCCCAAATCCACAGTGGGGTGAAAACGCAAGCCGCCTTTGTAAGGACCAATCGCAGACGACATTTGAATGCGATAACCGCGATTGACTTTCACTTCGCCTTGATCATTCACCCAAGGCACACGGAACATAATCACGCGTTCAGGTTCCACAATGCGTTCTAACAAACCTTGACTGGTATATCTTGGATTTTTTTTCAAAAACGGGTCAAGACTGGTGAAAACTTCTTCCACGGCTTGATGAAACACAGTTTGCTGCGGGTCGCGTTGTTTTACGCTGGCTAACAGCGTATTCAAATCGTATTGAGACATGCTTGTTTCCTTCTAACAAGTTTGCAAAAAAATGAAAGGTCTTGGGATTTCCCCAATGTTGCAGTGCATTGTATCACCGCTGTTGTGGCAGATAATTTTAATTTATTTTCAATTTGAAAAATTTTTATATTGTTAAAAACAATTTTTTGAAATTTTAATTCTGTGTTTTGTATTTTTGTGAAATTGATAAATAAAATATCTTGATTTTTGCATATTATGAAATTTTATTGCAAAAAATAACATAAAAAAGCATTTTTATTTCTTTAATATTATCTAATATAAATTTTAACGCCGTTTCAGGCAGCCTGAAAACTTTTCTGGATTGCCATTTTCCATAGTCAGAAGATGACTACGCCATTGCGTTGCAATGGCTCGTCATGACAGGTGAGATTGCGTTGTGGTGGGTCGAAGACCTACCCTACAAAGGTACGGTAACGCCGTAGGGTGGGTCTTCGACCCACCGACAAGCCGCAAGGCTTGTGATAGGACGAAATGATTTCAGGCAGTCTGAAACCGCATTCTTCCCCCGTTTTGTTGCGTGAAATTTTGTTTGGATTTTTTTGTCAATAAGCAAAAAAAGTTGTGGGTTTTTCTTCTCATTGATAGCAAAAAATGCGACAATAGACAGAATTTAATGTTCGTTTAATGTTGAACATTTTTTGTGTTTTTTTCGTCCTTTCTCATTCCTTTGGGGGTAGTTAAAATGAATAAAAAATATCGTGTCATTTTCAATCAGCAACGCGGTGCATTTATGGTGGTTGCAGAAGATACGCACGCACGGGGTAAATCATCTTGTAAATCAAGCGTTTCATCGGTGGTGGGTGAAGTGGCTTTATGTGCTGTGGTGGCAGCAACTGCAATCGGTGCGGGTTTGATGCCAACAACTGCGGCGGCGGATACTTGGAGCGTTACTTCGGGAACACAATACACCAACACCACAAGCAGTACGAATGGCACATACGATAATAACTTCTTCCGTCCTGGAAAAGCCCCGACTTATGCAGGTTCTGCGGGTTTTTTTGATAAATATGGTGCAACCGAAGCGGTGCAAATTGTTACAGGCAATCACGCAAACACACCTACTTGGTTTAATTCTGCGGTCAATTTAGGGGCAGACAACGATGCAACTAATTTAACAAGAATGCAAGACGCATTAGATATTATTCAACGCTCAAATGAATTGCGAGCAGAAGAAGCACGCATTGAAAATAAAACCATTCCTGAACTGAAAATCACCCACGCCGCTATGGCTATGGCTCAAATTGCAGTGGATAAAGCCACTTTTGCAACAGAACAGCATCTGCTACTGTGATCTCTCCGTCATAGTTGACATCGCCCTCCAGCGACTTAAATTTATAGCCCCACTTTATTGCAAATTCCTCCGCCGTTGAGCCTTTGTAGCCGTGTACCGTGCAGTGAGACGGATCTGAAAGAGTCTCTTTATAATCGTCAAAATAGCAATTAGTATTCAGAATTGTAATATCTGTGAGCTTATCACAGTTCATAAAGGCAGAATTACCTATCGCCTTTACATTTTCCGGTATCGTCACAGAAGTTAGTTTCTCACAATCCTTAAATGCCGCGTAGTGAATTGTTTCGACGGATTCCGGTATTGTGATAGATTCAAGAGCCAAACAACATATAAATGCACATGTATCAATTTTCTTAACACTTTCAGGAATGCTGACTTTCTGAAGGTGTATGCAATATTCAAAAGCATTGGGTCCTACTTCCTCAATTCCCTCAGAAATAACTGCGGACTTGATTGTGTCTTGATAGCTTGGCTCTTGTAAATTCAACACTTTGATAGCTTTAACTGCTTTTCCATTGAGTGTGGCAGGAAATACGATCTCTTCATCTGTTAAACCACAGTCTATAATGTTGATCGTCCCGTCATCATTTTCTGTGTATGACCAGGTGCCGTTGGT
>JAFWTP010000041.1 GCA_017518845.1 Neisseriaceae bacterium | reverse complement strand
TGTTTGCTGTTTGCTGTTTGCACATAATTATACCCTGTTTTACGCATTTTGTCAATCCTAATTCATTGAAAAATATTCAAAAATCGACTTTTTAATCATAGAAAAATTGCATTATTAAAAAGCCAAAAACCAAGTTTCAGGCAGCCTGAAAGTGTTGCTTATTGTAGCAGAATATTTTATCAAAACACAATCAAGCACAAAAATTTTTTTCTAAATGTGGTAAATTTTGCACTTTGCTTTTTCAGGCAGCCTGAAAACTTTAAACATACAAAAAACAATGACTGTATTTTTTTAACTTCGCCTTGTGGCTCGTTGAAACTTCAACTTGATTGCTACGCAATCCTTTATTTGCAAAGCAAATAAAGATTTTGACTGCGTCAAAATAAGTTTTGTTTTCAGCCTGCCTGAAACTTTTTCAAAACCGCCGTTCAAACAATCGGTATAATTTCACCTTTTGCGTATTCAATTTAAAGGATTAAAAAAATGTTTTCCAAACAAATCACCATTGAAAATTTCGACCCCGAATTAGCGGCGGCTATTCACGCCGAAGAGACGCGTCAGCAAGACCATGTGGAGTTGATTGCGTCTGAAAACTATGTCAGTTGTGCTGTTATGCAAGCACAGGGTTCGCAACTGACCAATAAATATGCCGAAGGCTATCCTGCCAAACGCTATTACGGCGGTTGCGAACATGTTGATATTGTTGAACAATTAGCGATTGACCGCTTAAAACAACTGTTTGGTGCGGCGTATGCGAATGTGCAGCCGCATTCGGGCTCACAAGCCAGTCAGGCGGTGTATGCGTCTGTTCTCAAACCTGGCGACACCATTTTAGGTATGAGTTTGGCACACGGCGGACACTTAACGCACGGTGCGTCTGTGAATATTTCAGGCAAGTTATATAACGCCATTGCTTACGGTTTGGACGAAAACGAAGTGTTAAATTACGCCGAAGTAGAACGCTTGGCGTTAGAACACAAACCCAAAATGATTGTCGCAGGTGCGTCTGCCTACGCTTTGGAAATTGACTGGGCACGCTTCCGTGAAATTGCCGATAAAGTGGGGGCGTATTTGTTTGTGGATATGGCGCATTACGCAGGTTTGGTTGCCGCAGGCGAATATCCCAATCCTGTGCCGTTTGCCGATTTTGTAACCACAACCACGCACAAAACCTTGCGGGGACCACGCGGCGGCGTGATTATGTGTCGTAATGAAGACCACGCCAAAGCCTTAAATTCCGCTATTTTCCCATCGTTACAAGGCGGACCGTTAATGCATGTGATTGCTGCCAAAGCAGTGGCATTCAAAGAAGCCTTGCAGCCTGAATTTAAAGCGTATGGCAAACAAGTTAAGGCTAACGCCAAAGTTTTGGCTCAAACCTTGATTGAACGCGGTTTGCGTATTGTTTCAGGCAGAACCGAAAGCCATGTATTCTTGGTTGATTTACGCCCGAAAAACTTAACAGGCAAAGCGGCAGAAGCGGCATTAGGGCGGGCTCACATTACCGTGAATAAAAACGCCATTCCAAACGACCCTGAAAAACCGTTTGTAACATCAGG
>JAFWTP010000040.1 GCA_017518845.1 Neisseriaceae bacterium | reverse complement strand
TCAATTTGGTTTTGGCGTTCCCGTCGATTGTTTTGGGATTGTGGATTTTTTTTGATATCATTCATTCGTTTTTCTCGTCCAAAGTACCGCTTTGGCAGATCGCATTGCTTAGCGTGTTTGGCGTTTTGTCCGGTATTGTTTTTATTTTGTATGGATTAAAAGCATTCAAAAATATTAATCTTCCATCCATTGTTTTTGTCATTCCGGTCATCTACCAGATTGTTCGGTTGCTTTGCGTTTTTATTTCGATTTCCTCGTTGGCATTTACAACCGGTCACATCCTGATGTTGGTTTCCGATTGCGCGGTTTTGCTTTTCTTCCTGGAATTGGGCAAAATGATGTGCGGTCTGGATAAAGAAAAAAATTATCGCAAATTGTTATCTGCCGGCATGCTGGCGGGTTACTTCTGTATGGTAAATACCGTACCCTATATCATCATTTTGCTGACCGGGAAACAGGTCGTTTTGAATGAAAGTTATTCCTCTTTGATCTTGACCTTCCTGATCGGGATCTTTTGTATCATTTTCTTGGCAAATCACTTTAGTTTGAATAATCGTCAGATCTTTAAAAAACAAAAGAAAAAACAATCGAAAGACGGCAACGAAAAATCAGATTCCGGCACAGCATTCTATACTCCGTAAGAAAGGAAAAAAATCGGCGTATTTTCCACAGAAAATAATGCTTGACCAATGCATTTCTTCTTTCCATTGGGTAAGATATGAATGTTGAGAAAATTGTTTCTCGAGAATTGACACGAAATGGAAGTGCCGAACTTGGAAAAATTTGTCATTCGCGGTGGTGTGCCATTAAACGGGAGTATTCACATTGGCGGCGCTAAAAATGCCGCCGTTGCTATTTTACCGGCGGTTTTATTGGCAGACGGTCCGTGTATCATTGATAATTTACCTGAAATCTCGGATGTTACAGCGATTTTGAAGGTAATGCATTCTTTAGGCGCACAGGTAAAAATGATCAATCGCACCTCGGTGGAGATTGATCCCTCTACCGTTCGATCTTTTGTGGTATCCAAGGATATGGCAAAGGGTATGCGGGCGTCCAGCTATTTTTTGGTCGCTTTGTTAGGACGCTTTTATCGCGCCAGAGTAGCGCCTCCGGGCGGTTGTGATTTCGGCATTCGCCCGATTGACCAGCACATTAAAGGGTTTGAATCTTTGGGCGCCGATGTTTCGATCGAAAACGGTATGGTGGATCTTCGCGCGCAACGGTTAAGCGGTTGTTCCATTTATTTGGACATGGTTTCGGTCGGCGCTACCATCAATATTATGTTGGCGGCGGTTCGCGCCAACGGATTGACCGTGATCGAAAACGCCGCACGAGAACCTCATATTGTTGATTTGGCAAACTTTTTAAACTCTATGGGTGCAAATATCATGGGTGCCGGTACCGGCGTGATAAAAATTCGCGGCGTCGGTCGTTTGCACGGCGTCGAATACAGCATTATTCCCGATCAGATCGAGGCAGGCACCTATATGGTTGCCGCCGCGGCGACCGGCGGGAATGTCAGAATCGAAAATGTTACGCCAAAACATTTGGAGTCTATTATTGCCAAATTGGAAGAAGTCGGTGCAACGGTAAAAATATTTGATGATG
>JAFWTP010000039.1 GCA_017518845.1 Neisseriaceae bacterium | reverse complement strand
GGATTATTCGACAGTGCGAATAAAAAACCTGCCGAATTATCAGGCGGCATGGCGGCTCGAGTGGCTTTGGCACGGGCTTTGGTGCGAAATCCTGACATTGTTTTTTTGGACGAACCGTTTGCGGCATTAGACGCAATCACGCGGCACGATATGCAACGGCTTTTGCTGCAAATGGCAAAAACGCACCACACGGCGGCGGTGATGGTTACCCACGACATTGACGAAGCCTTGCTTTTGGCAGACCGCATTGTGCTTTTGGGGCAAAGCCGCTTAATTGACGAGTGGCAATTAAACCAGCATTTTAGGCGACAAAGCGATGATTTGGGCTACCAAACCATTCGCAAGGAAATACTGAATGCCCTACAAAACGCACAGGAAAATAAACAACAAACGGATACTGTGGAATTTGTGATTTGATAAATAATGATTTTTTAAATGTCACACGGATTCGATTTTGCTTACGCAAAATCTTTAAAAACAGACATTATGAAACCTTTGCAAAACTCAATCTGAAACAAAAAAAGCGTCCATTATAGGGTGGGCATTCTTGCCCACCAACAACGCCACAGGCGTTGATTACTTATTGATATTAAAGAAAATTCTGCCCTATCTGGCAGTTGGTGGGCAAGAATGCCCACCCTATAAAATTTGCATTTCTTATATAGAGAAATAGGTTTTGCAAAGGTTTCATTATAGGAATTGCGTTAGCAATTCCGAATCCGTGTGATATTAAAAAATCGAATAATTACAGTAGATTAAATTGTTTCAGGCTGCCTGAAACCCACAACAACAAGGAAAAAACCATGACACGCACGCAAAATATTGTTACACACCCCTTATTTGGGCTATTGTGTTTGCTGATTATTTGGCATATTTCGATTGTAATACTGACGCATTATCTGCCTTTGGCTCGTGCCTTTTTGCCGCTCAACGCCCTGACTGCGTCCGTGCAATTACTTGGCGAAGAAAGCATTTGGTTGCACTTTTTTGCGTCATTCAAACGCATTTTTTTGGGCTTGTTGATTGCCTTTTTTATCGGCATACCCATAGGCTTAATTGTGGGTGTATCGCAGGCGTTTGAACGCTTAACGGTTGGTGTATTTCAATTTTTACGCATGATTTCGCCCTTATCGTGGATGCCGATTGCGGTGATGATTTTCGGTATCGGAGATTTACCCATCATCGCCCTAATCGCCTTTGCCTGCGTGTGGTCTTTGATTATCAACACCGCACAAGGCGTAAAAAACATCGACCCCGCATGGCTTTCGTTGGGCAAATCCATGAACGCCACAAAAAGCGAACAATTACGCCACATTATTCTGCCTGCCGTCATCGGCAATATACTGACAGGCTTGCGTTTATCATTAGGCGTGGCGTGGATTGTGTTGGTGCCGTGCGAAATGTTGGGCGTATCCAGCGGCTTGGGCTATTTTATTTTAGACACACGAGACCGCTTGGCATACAACGAACTTGCCGCCGCCATTGTTTTTATCGGACTATCAGGCTGGGCGTTGGATACAATCGCAAGATATATTTGTAAAAAGTTTCAGGCAGCCTGAAAGATTTAATCTACCTAAACGACAAGGGGATTGCCACTCTCTGCGTCAGTCTCGCAATGACGGTATAATTTCAGGCAGCCTGAAAACATAAGGAAACCCAAAATGTGCCAATTACTTGCAATGAATGCCAACACGCCGACTGATATTGTTTTTTCTTTTGACGGTTTTAGGCGGCGTGGCGGTTTGACCGATTGTCATTCAGACGGCTTTGGTATTGCTTTTTTTGAAGATAATGCGTGTCGTTTGTTGCAAGACACCACGCCGTGTGCCACTTCGCCATTTGCCGATATGGTAAAAAAATGCCCTATTCGCTCGACCAATATCATCGCACACATTCGCCGTGCCACGCAGGGGCAAATTTCGCTTGCCAACACGCACCCATTTATCCGCGAAGCGTGGGGTAAATACTGGCTGTTTGCTCATAATGGCAACCTAAAAAATTTTGCACCGCCACAAGGCATATTTTTTCAACCTGTGGGTAAAACCGATTCTGAAACTGCCTTTTGCTATTTATTAGAACGCTTGCGACAACAATTTGACGACTGTCCAAATGATGAAATCCTATTTTCAGCCCTGTGCAAAATCTGCACCGAAATTCGTCAATATGGCTTATTCAATTGCGTGATTAGCAATGGCGAAGTGTTGTTTGCCCACTGTGGCTCGCTTGTACACTACATTATCCGCCAAGCCCCATTTGGCGTAGCGTCTTTATCCGATAACGACATCAGCATAGACTTTGCCCAAGAAACCACACCGCAAGACAAAGTAGCCGTTATTGCCACACTCCCTTTAACCCACAACGAACGCTGGCAACAACTTGCCATTAACCAAAGTGTTTTATTTAAAAACGGCGAAATTGTTTATCAACAAGTGCCTGAAAATCCACAATATCCAAGCGTTGAAATGGGGTTAAATATGGCAAGACAAGCGGTGTAAAAGTGTTTCAGGCAGCCTGAAAGCCTTATTTCTATTTCGTTATAAATATATAAGCAATCAATCTTTGTATTCAAAAACTTTCCTTTTATGATAACAAACAAGCGTTTCAGGCAGCCTGAAATGCCCTATTTATCAATCATCAAAAGGAAAAACATGATGAACCGCCGAGATTTTTTGCGTTTATCCGCATTATTCACAGCCGCAGGAGCCTTGCCCTTATTGCAAGCCTGCGAGCGAAAAGAAACCCATAACGAACACGAAAATCCCTTAAAAATTGGCTACTTACCCATTGCCGATTCCGCACCGCTACTTGTTGCTCATCATTTAGGACTGTTTGAACAGGCAGGCGTTAAAACCGCAAAACCTGTGTTGTTTCGCAACTGGGCGTCATTAGTTGAAGCGTTTTTGGCAGGTGAGGTAAATGTGGTGCATATTCTCTCGCCTATGGCAGTCTGGGCAAGGTTTTCAAGCCACGCACCCGTTAAATGCGTTGCTTGGAATCACATAGACGGCTCCGCCTTAACTGTTGTAAATAATATAAATAATATCAAAGACTTATCAGGTAAAACCCTTGCCATTCCGTTTTGGTATTCCATACACAATATTTTGTTGCAGAGCCTATTGAACAACGCAGGCTTAAAAGCAACCGACAAGGAAAATCCTGCCGCAAACGAAGTGCGTCTTGTGGTGATGCCGCCGTCTGATATGCTGTCTGCTCTGGCTAACAACGCCATTGCAGGTTATATTGTGGCAGAACCGTTTAATGCGGCGGCGGAAATCAAAGGCGTGGGTAAAATTATGCGTTTTACCGGCGATATTTGGAAACAGCACGCCTGCTGTGTGGTTTTGATGAAGGAAGCCGACATTCAAAACCGTTCCGAATGGACGCAAAGCGTGATAGACAGTTTGGTTAAAGCACAAATTTGGATTAAAAACAACAGGTTAGAAACCACTCATTTGTTATCCAAAAACGGCAAAAACGCCTATACGCCGCACGAAACAGCGATTTTACAAAAAGTCTTCGCCCCCACGCACCAAGATTGTACGCATTATTTGGAACAAAACGCTCTTTCAGGCTGCCTGAAAGAATGGCAACGGATTGATTTTCAGCCCTATCCCTTTGTTTCTTATTATGAAAAACTAATCGAACTGTTGCAACAAACTTATTTACCTAACGACACCGCTTTTTTGAATCAACTCAACCCTAATCAGGCGGCAAAAGAATTAGTTGATGACTCGTTTGTGCGGCAGGCTATTCAAAAACACAATGCACAGCAACTATTTGATATTCCAGAAAATTGGATACGAAAAGAAGAAATGAATGTTTAGGAAGTTTCAGGCTGCCTGAAAAGATAAACAAAGATATTTTGTTTTTTGAATTTCTCACACAAGGCACAAAGAACACGGATATTAAGTCATTGTATTATTAAAATTTTTTATATTCTCTGTGTTCTCCGTGTCTTTGTGAGAGATAATTAAAAAAAATTGTGAGAAACAAAATCATCTCTTTTCAGGCAGCCTGAAACTTATTTTACTGTATTGATTCCACAAAAAACCGCAGACATACCCAAAATAATACTTAAAATAATATATAAAATACTTAATCCTACCAAACCATTCTGCACTAATTGCACACTTTCTTTGGAAAATGTGGAAAAAGTAGTTAATCCGCCACATACGCCAACAGTTAAAAACAAAATAGTATGATTAGATAATATATTGTTTTTCAAAGATATTGCGTAAATTATGCCGATGATAAAACAACCCATTATATTCACCAAAAAAGTAGCATAAGGAAAATATCGTCAATTTACAGCAAAACCTGCCAGCGTTGGTTCGCCTTGCCGTATTATTATTATACTGTCTGCGGCGAACCGTCTTGGCATATTTTGCTGTAAATCGACTATGCGTTCCGTCAAATTTTATCAGGCAAGACAGCAAATAACGCAAAACGCCGCCCATAAAACTGCCACTGCCGACCAATAATAATTCTTTTAACATTTTATTGCTCCGCCATTTTTAAGGCTGCCTGAATATCTACCGACACAATGCGAGACACGCCTTTTTCTTGCATGGTAACGCCGATCAGTTGTTCGGCGTTTTCCATGGTTAGGCGATTGTGCGAAATGTATAAAAACTGTGTTTTGTCCGACATTTGCATCACTAACTGGCAGAATCGGGCGGTGTTCGCATCGTCTAATGGGGCATCGACTTCGTCCAACAGGCAGAATGGGGCAGGGTTGAGACTGAACAGCGAAAACACCAAACTCATTGCGGTCAGTGCCTTTTCGCCGCCTGATAGCAAATAAATGGTGCTGTTTTTCTTGCCAGGCGGACGAGCCATAATCGACACCCCTGCCGACAGTAAATCGTTGTCCGTCAAGGTCAAAGCCGCTTCGCCGCCACCAAACAGCACGGGAAAATATTTTTGCATATTGTGATTTGCCGCGTCAAATGTGGCTTTGAAAAGTTGCCGACTTTCCGCGTCAATCTGTGCCACAGCCGCTTTCAGTTGCGACACGGCGTTTTCAATGTCGCTATATTGTGCCGTCAATTCGTTTTGGCGACTTTCTGCGTCCGTTAATTCGTCTAATGCTGTCAAATTTACCGCACCCATGTTATTGAGTTTATTCGTTAATTCCTTAACTTGTGCCGATAATTGTTGCTGATTAAAACCGTGTTGATTGTCGTCTTTTAGTGCAGAAAAATCCGCTTGCCGCTCCGTTAAGCGTTCCTTGTGCTGTTCGGCAATCAAATGGGCTTGCTGTGCGGCAAGCGTGGCGTTTTCGCGTTGTTGCTGCTGTTCGGGTAGCCTATTTGCAATGTTATCCGCTTTTTGCCGTGTTTCGTCAATGATTTTTTTGCGGTTGTTTTGTTCATTTTGAATATGAATAATTTGATTTTCTATTTTTTGATATTCATTTTCTAATTGATTTAATTTGTGTTGTTGTTGTTCTTCATTTAATTGTTCATCATTATCTATTTCTAATGATAATTCCGCTTGTTTTTGGCTAATATTTTCCAAGCGATTTTGCAAATGCGTTTTTTCATTTGTGAAAGACAATAATTGTTGTTCCACTTCTTTAAGTGCTAATTCCGATTGATTTTTTTGTCGTTCAGACGAAATAATTTTTTCCTGCGATTGATGAAATTGAATTTTTAATCTATCTACTTGTTCTTCAATAATAAAGTTTTCTTTTTCTAAAATCAGTACTTCTTCTTCACTCATGGCAATTTCTTCTTGCAAACGCACATTATCGGCGTTTAATAATTGAATATTTTGTTTAATTTCTTGTTGTTCTTTTTCTTTTTCCACACGGCGTTTTTGTTGTTCTTGCCATTCGGTTTTTAAGCGAATAAACTGATTTTGTGCGTTTTGCAATTCATTAAATAAATTGCGTTGAATTTGTTTAATGGAAACAATTTGATTTTGTGTATTTTCTAATTCATTATTCAGGCTGCCTGAAAGAATAGATAAGTCTTCAATTTTAGGCAATAATTGTTGTTTTTCATGATTTAATTCATTTAAGCGATTTTGCCGTTGTAATAATTGTTCGCTATCATTGCCGCCAAACAACGACACGCCAATACGGCTGATTTGATGACCTTCGGGGGTTACAAACGAATGGTTTTCAGGCAGCCACACTTGATAGAGCAGGGCAGTGCTTAAATTTTCCACACACCACACGCCGTCTAACCAGTGATTGACCACGAGCGAAAACGGCGGTTCGGCAGTGATTTTGCTGATTAACATTTCAGGCTGCCTGAAAGATTGTTCTTCAATATTATCAAACAGTTGCAAATTATTTTCAGGCTGCCTGAAATCATCATTCATTTCTTGGTTAATCCACACCGCATTGCGATTAAATTGTTGCGGATTAGAAAAATCCACTGATAAATCAGGAGCATAGCGAGCGGTCAAGCGATTGCCCAACACAGACGACACCGCCTGTTGCCATTCGGCTTGAATGTGCATATTTTTCCACACCGCCTGATTTTCCAAATGCGGAAAAGCGTCCCAAAAACACTGCTCATCTTCTTCGGACAGGTTCGACAGAGCCGCAAATTCCGCTTCCAACGCCGTGAGATTAAGTTGAAGTGCTTGTTTTTCTTGATTATTTTTATTTAATTCGCTTTGCGTTTGCAATAATTTTTGTTCCGCATTCGCCAACTCATCGCTTGCCGTGTCATACCGCAGTTGTAATTCTTCAAGTTGTTGTTCTTGCAAGGAAAAATCTTGCTGTGCCGCATGTTCGTTGTCGTTTTCAGGCAGCCTATTTTCAAGCCGTGTACATTCTGCCGTATTGTGGTCTAAACTGTGTTTTTTAAGTGCAATATTTTGTTTTAATTGCGTTATTTTAAATTGCGATTGATGAAACTTGCTTTGTGCTTCTTCCAACGCCTGTCGCAGTTGCGGCAATTCATCGCCACAACGCTCGCACGCTATTTGCATTTCTTCTGCTGCCAAGCGTTTTTCATCAAGCAAAACTTGTGTATTTTCAATATCTTGCGATAAAGCCGTTAAGCGTTTTTGAATTTGTTCACTTTCCGTTTCTGCCAACAAGCGTTCCTTTTCACGCCGCTGTTGCAAGGACAAATGATGACGAATTTGCTCTTCCAAGCGTGCCATTTCTTCACGCAACTCACTGGCTTGCCTTGATAGGCGATTTTCTTCTTCGCGTGCTGAATATTCGGCCAACTGCACCGAGTAAATTTCTTCATTTAACGCCGTGCGTTCGCTGTCTAATTGTTCAATAATAGTTTGTAATTCATTGATTTTATTAGAAAACTTTTCTTCATCAGCCACAGCGGCTTGCCAAATTGCAAAATCCAAACGATTGTTCGCCAAATCCAAATCCGCCTTAATTTTGCGATAGCGTTCAGCGGCGGCGGCTTGTCGTTTCAGTTTTTCCACTTGTTTTTCTAATTCTGCCTTAATATCCGACAGCCGAGCCAAATTATCCATCGTATCTTTCAAGCGGCTTTCGGTTTCACGGCGGCGTTCTTTATATTTCGACACGCCTGCCGCTTCTTCGATATAGCCACGCAAGTCTTCTGGGCGTGCTTCGATAATGCGGGAAATCATACCCTGCTCAATCACCGCATAACCCCGAGCCCCCACGCCTGTGCCAAGAAATAAATCGGTAATATCCCTGCGTCTAACTTGTTGATTGTTAATAAAATAAGCCGATTCACCCTTGCGATTTAAAGAACGCTTAACCGCAATTTCAGAAAACCGCCCCCATTCGCCGCTTAACGCATTATCTGAATTATCAAACACCAACTCCACAGACGCACGAGACGCCGCAGGACGCGTTGCCGCACCGTTGAAAATAACATCTTGCATATTCTCGCCACGCAACTGCTTGGCAGACGATTCGCCCAAAACCCAACGCACAGCGTCAATCACATTGCTTTTGCCGCAACCATTCGGACCCACAACGCCCACAAGCCGACCTGGCACACGAATGACGGTTGCGTCCGCAAAAGACTTAAAACCCGATAAACGAATTTGCGTGAGTTTCATAGCGTTTGATGAAAAAAGGAAAGGGGGTTATTTTAATGGATTTTACAGATATTTTCAGGCTGCCTGAAACGGTGCGTGCTCATCAATACAAGTGTTGTATTTTTGGTCTTATTTTTGTAGGTGAAGAATAATTGTCAAATCGAATAATTATCTAATTTTTATGCAAGTGCATATTGTTATTTGCTGTGAATTTGTCGTTTCTTAAAGCAATTTAAGGTTTGTG
>JAFWTP010000038.1 GCA_017518845.1 Neisseriaceae bacterium | reverse complement strand
TTGGTTGAAGTGAATTGCGAAACCGACTTCGTTGCCAAAGATGCGGGCTTTTTGGGCTTTGCCAAAGCCGCCGCAGAAGCCGTTGTTTCAGGCAACCCTGCGGATTTGGACGCTTTGAATGCGGTGAAAACTGCGTCAGGCGAAACCGTAGAAGAAGTGCGTAAAGCCGTGATTGCGAAATTGGGCGAAAATATGTCGGTTCGCCGTTTCCAACGCTATGAAACCGCTGATAATTTAACCGTTTATATGCACGGTTCTAAAATCGGCGTAATGGTTGAATACGCAGGCGATGAAGCAACTGCACGCGATGTAGCGATGCACATTGCAGCGTCTCGTCCGCAATGCGTTTCAGCAGAACAAGTTGATCCTGCATTGGTTGCCAAAGAACGCCATATTTACGAAGAACAAGCCGCACAATCAGGCAAACCTGCGGACATTATCGCCAAAATGGTTGAAGGTCGTGTGAAAAAATATTTGGCAGAAGTAACCTTGTTAGGCCAACAATTTGTTAAAAACCCCGAGCAAACTGTGGAACAGTTGTTAAAAGCCAACAACACCACAGTTAAAGCCTTTACCGTGTTCCAAGTGGGCGAAGGCATTGAGAAAAAAGTAGTCGATTACGCCGCCGAAGTCGCCGCTGCGGCAAAAGTGTAATAGATTGTTTTTTAATGAAAAAAGGCGTTTTGAAAACGCCTTTTTTGTTTGTAAAAAACTTGTTGTAAAGTTTTTTTTACTCTTCTACGCAAGATATAATTCTAACTTTTCCATTATGCCAAGCCTTAACTTTTTCTTTTGCTTCACTGGCACTGTTAGCCGATACATTTGTTGTATTTACGCCAGAATTACTATCTGTGCGTTGAAATTTTACTTGGTATCTTTTTTGCATTTTAATGCTCCTTATGCAGTTTAAAAAAATCTTTCGTACAAGGCGTGCTTTGTCAAGCACGCCTTGTACAGTACTGTACAAGCAAACATTGGGGGCAACGCCGTTAGGCGTACGCTTTCAGGCTGCCTGAAATGTTTTTGCATTGCCGTTCTTCGTAGTTGGGAGATTACTACGCCTATACAAAAGAAATGGGGTTGCCACGAGTGATACGCATTCTCGCAACGACACAAGCGTAAGCAATAAAATTGCTAACGCTTGTCTGTCGGCTCGTAATGACGGTTGTGGGTTTTGTATGACTTTTCAGGCTGCCTGAAATGTTTTTGCGTTGTGCAATGAATGATACAATTTCATTTTTTCCATTTTCAGGCAGCCTGAATAATTTGTATTTATGAATAAACTCATTACACCTTTTGGAAAAATTATCATCACGATTGACGGTCAGGAAATTGATTATTTGGCTATTGCCTATACAGGTTATCAAAAATCATACCCTGAATTAGTTGTCTATCGTATTCAGGTTGATTTGAAACCTGATAATCAAGACCATGAAATTGCTTGTATTTTGTCTGATGTGGGTGAAGTAAAACGAGAGCCTGAAACAGGTGAAGATTTAGATTGTCAAAGTTTTTATAAAGATGGTTGGAAATTATCCATTGGCGTAACTTTCGATGAAAGATGGGATTATGAAGAAGTGGGTGATTATGAAACGCGATATTTAGAAAACGGTATGTCATATATGGCGTGGAAAAATCATACCAAAATGCAAACATTTATTTTTGGTATTGCGTGGATTGATAATGTGGATTATGACGATAATAGCGATGAAAATCTTGCACGAGATGTGCAAACTTGGTATGGGGCAGAACCCTATGAAATGTTAAAACAGTTAATAAAGATAAAATAATTTGAATTTATGAAAAATCCACAATCATTTGATTTATCACAAGTTCTTTGCAAAGACCGTTTTTTCTTGCAAAAGGCGTTCAGGCAGCCTGAAAAGTTTGGCGGTATTCTTTCGGTAGAAAAGAAATATCAAAAATCGCACAATCAGTATTTGCAACGCAAAAATGCTTTGCCCACACCGCAATTTAATCAGGATTTGCCTGTTTTTCAATCGCTTGACGCCATTAAAAATGCGATTGAAAACAATCAAGTGGTGATTGTGTGTGGGGAAACGGGTTCGGGTAAAACCACACAGTTGCCGCAGATTTGTTTGGCGTTAGGGCGTGGGGCGGCAGGCTTAATTGGGCATACGCAGCCACGCCGTTTGGCGGCGATGTCGGTTGCAGGTCGAATTGCTGATGAATTAAATGAGACAATGGGCGACAAAATCGCTTGTAAAATGCGTTTTACCGACAACACCACGCCGCACACTTTGATTAAACTGATGACGGACGGCATTTTGTTGGCAGAAACGCAAAGAGACCGTTTTTTAACCGCTTACGACACGATTATTATTGACGAAGCCCACGAACGCTCGCTGAATATTGACTTTTTATTAGGCTACCTGAAAAATCTTTTGCCACGCCGTCCTGATTTAAAAATCATCATTACTTCTGCCACGATTGACGCTGCTCGCTTTTCGCAACACTTTGATAATGCTCCTGTTTTGGAAGTTTCGGGCAGAACCTATCCTGTGGAAATTCGCTATCGTCCTTTTCAATTAGACGATGATGAAGTGGAAGTCGAAATGCCCGAAGCGATTGCGAATGCGATTGATGAATTGCCGACTTCTGGCGATATTTTGGTGTTTTTGCCAGGTGAGCGGGAAATTCGTGAAACGGCGGATTTTTTACGCAAATGGCACGCAAATGACGAGATTTTGCCGTTATTTGCACGATTGTCGAACACGGAACAGCAGAAAATTTTTCGCCCAAATGGTGAAAATAGACGCATTATTTTGGCGACTAATGTGGCAGAAACTTCGCTCACTGTGCCGAATATTCATTTTGTGATTGACACGGGGTTAGCACGAGTCAAACGCTATTCGCCACGCAAAAAAGTGGAAGAGTTGCAGATTGAAAAAATTTCGCAAGCGGCGGCAAAGCAGCGAGCAGGGCGGTGCGGTCGTATTGCGGCAGGCGTTGCCATTCGTTTGTTTGATGAAGATGATTTTAAGGCTCGTCCTGAATATACCGACCCTGAAATTTTACGGTCGAATTTGGCGTCTGTGCTGTTGCGAATGGCTGCCTTGAAATTAGGCGATATTGACGCTTTTCCGTTTATCGAAAAACCTGACAATCGCTATATCAATGACGGTTATCAACTGTTGCAGGAGTTGGGGGCAATGGACCATCAACGGCAAATAACTGCCATCGGCAAAAATATGGCGAAGTTGCCGATTGACCCCAAAATTGCACGCATGTTGCTGGCGGCAGTCAAACACCATGCTTTGGCAGAAGTTTTGGTGATTGTGGCAGCGTTGTCCATTCCCGACCCACGCGAACGCCCTGCCGATTGTAAAGACTTGGCAGATAAGGCACGAGAACGCTTTTATGACAAAAATTCGGACTTTTTGGTGTATTTGAATATTTGGGATTCTTTTCAAAAACAAAGGGATAATGGCGATAGTAATCGGCAGTTATTAGCGTGGTGTCGTCAATATTTTTTGTCGTATTTAAGAATGCGAGAGTGGCGAGATTTGCACAAACAATTAGTGCAAACGGTTGTTGAATTGAATTTAGCAAGGGAAGAAGATTGTTTCAGGCAGCCTGAAAGTGTTGTGCAGAATAAAGCACAACAGATTGATATTCATAATAAAAATGCTGATTTATCGGCACAATTTAAGCAAAAGGCGTTAGATAAAAAACAACGCCGACAAATCAATAAGGGACGCAAACAAGCCACATACGAAGCCATACACCGCAGTTTGCTCACAGGTTTAACGGCGAATATCGGCTTAAAATCGCCTGATGGCAACGATTATTTATCGTCTCGTGGCACGCATTTTTATATTTTTCCTGCGTCCGCCTTATTTAAGGGCAACGCCAAATGGCTGATTTCGGCAGAATTAACCGAAACTTCCAAAATTTACGCACGCGATAACGCCAAAATTGAACCCGAATGGGTTGAAGCGGAAATGCCGCATTTGGTGCGATACCACTATTTTGAACCGCACTGGGAGCGAAAAAGGGGCGAAGTCATCGCCCAAGAACGGGTTACGCTGTTTGGTTTAACGCTTTTGCCACGCCGTCCTGTGTCATACGGCAGAACTGACCCTGTGGCAAGTCGTGAAATTTTTATCCGTGAATGTTTGGTTCATCGTGAATGTAATATTCAGGCAGCCTTTTTTCGACATAATAACAAGGTGTTGCAGGAAATTGAAGCAATCGAACACAAAACCCGCAAAACCGATATAAGCACAGACGAAGAAAGCCTGTTTGCGTTTTATGATGAAAGAATACCGCAGGTATTTGAGTATAGGGTGGGCATTCCTGCCCACCGTCAAGCCGATAGGCTTGATACGACAAATATTATTTCTGAAAACAATAAGTTATCAACGCCTAACGGCGTTGCGGTGGGCAAGAATGCCCACCCTATAACGCAAGATGAAACCGTAGGGTGGGCAACGCAACCCACCATTGCACCGCAAGGTGCAAATCAAAATACACAAATAAAAGATAATCTTTCAGGCAGCCTGAAAAATCAATCAACGCCTAACGGCGTTGCTGGTGGGTTGGAAACCCACCCTACAACGAAGAACGCACCAACGCCCAACAGCGATAAGGAGATTGCCACGCCTTGCCTTACGGCAAGTCTCGCAATGACGGATAATCCAAACCCCATTCCCATTGTCGATTTATCATCATTTGAAATTTGGCGAAATCAAGCCGAACAGGAAAATCCTAAACTCTTGTTTTTAGATAAAGAAACGCTGTTGCAAAACGCTCAAAAACACGCCATTGATGAGCAGTTTCCCGAATATCTCACCACGCCTGACGGCAAGTTTAAACTCTCTTACCGTTTCGAGCCGAATCACCTTATGGACGGTGCCACAATAGACATTCCGCTGTCGGTCTTAAATCGTATGAATGCCAACCGCTTGGAATGGCTTGTGGCAGGTATGATTCGTGAAAAACTCACGCTCTTGATTAAGGCTCTGCCCAAGCAAATTCGCCGCTTGTGCGTGCCTGTACCGCAGTTTATTACTGAATTTTTATCACAAGATATTGATTATTCAGAAAAAATTATTCCACAATTAGCCAAATTCATCGCCAAAACCGCAGGCGATATGCGGCTGTTAGACGAAATCAATATAGACGAATGGCAAAGTTTCAGGCTGCCTGAATATGCTTATTTCAATATCAAAGTGATTGATGATGGCGGACAGGAACTTGCCATAGGGCGAGATATAAATCAATTAAAACAACAACTTGGCAACGCCGCAACCGCCGCTTTTCGTGATAGTTCCAACGAATTTGAACAAGATAATTTAACTTCTTGGAACATAGGTAGGCTGCCTGAAAACATTAAATTTGCACGCGGAAAACGGCAGTTAGTGGGCTATCCTGCGTTGAAATTAGACAAAGACGGCAAAATCGGCTTGCGACTATTCGACACACCCGAATTAGCCGAACACGAACACCGTCAAGGCGTGATTGCCTTAATGAAATTACAAATGAAAGAACAAATCAAAGATTTGCAAAAAGGTATTCACGATTTTACAAAAATTGCCTTAATATTCAAACAGATACCAAGCGATTGTTTGAAAGAACAAATCACAAATGCCGTGTGCAATAGAGCCTTTATCGGCGAAGACGAGTTGCCGAAAGATGAAAAAGCGTTCAAAGAACAAATTAAAAAAGCCAGAAGCCGCATAGGGGCGGTGAAAGTGGCGATAAATGAACATTTACTTGCCACAGCGACCGCTTACGCCGAATTGCAAGGCAAGTTATCCAGCGGCAAACACCCCTTGTGCAGCGTGCTAAAAACACAATGCCAAAGCCTGTTGCACGACAATTTCATCACGCAAACGCCGTATGAACAATGGGTTCGCATGCCGATTTACATTAAAGCCATGACGGCAAGAATGGATAAATACAGCAACAACCCCGCCCGCGACACCGCACGAGAAGCCGATATTCAAGCCTTATATGAAAAATGGAAAAATAAAATCAATGACTTACAAAAAAACAATCAACCCATTTCAGGCTGCCTGAAAACATTTTTCTGGAAAATCCAAGAGTTAAGAGTGTCTTTATTTGCCCAAGAACTCAAAACACCGTATCCTGTGTCCTTAAAACGCTTAAATAAAGAATGGGACGAGATGAATAGAATAGGGTGATTTAAGGCTGCCTGAAACAAAATAAAGCACTCGCTTACATTCCCATTTATAATACCCCTTTGAATTTGAAAAAACGAGAAACGAAATGAAAACCGCATTTTTCTTCCCTGGACAAGGTTCGCAGAGTTTGCAGATGATGGCAGGTTTTGCTGTTGAGCCCATTGTGAAACAAACTTTTGATGAAGCGTCTGACGCTTTAAATCAAGATTTATGGGCGATGATCACAGGCGACAACGCCGAAATCATCAATCAAACCGAAAACACCCAGCCGATTATGCTTGCCGCAGGTTTTGCGGTGTGGCGTGTGTATCAAGCTCGTGGAGGCAAAACGCCGTCTGTTTTGGCAGGGCATAGTTTGGGCGAATATACCGCCTTAACCGTTGCAGGCAGCCTGAATTTTGCGGACGCGGTGAAATTAGTGCGACAAAGAGCAACGCTGATGCAAACCGCCGTGCCACAAGGCAAGGGAGCAATGGCGGCGGTGTTAGGCTTGGACGATAATGAAGTGATCGCCGTGTGTCAGGAGGCGGCACAGGGCGAAGTGGTTGAAGCGGTGAATTTTAATTCAGTCGGACAAGTGGTGATTGCGGGCGACACGGCGGCGGTTAATCGTGCTATGGAAATCGCCAAAAACAAAGGAGCGAAACGGGCTTTACTGTTGCCTGTGTCCGTGCCGTCTCATTGTGCTTTAATGAAGCCTGCGGCAGAAAAATTAGTACAAGCCTTTGAAAATGTGCCTTTCAGGCTGCCTGAAATTTCGGTTATTCACAACGCCGATGTGTGTGCTTACAACGATTTAGATAAAATCAAAGA
This sequence comes from Neisseriaceae bacterium, assembly GCA_017518845.1. Taxonomy (GTDB): domain Bacteria; phylum Pseudomonadota; class Gammaproteobacteria; order Burkholderiales; family Neisseriaceae; genus RGIG9985. The sequence continues at coordinate 4,558 of JAFWTP010000038.1, read as the reverse complement.
CGCTTTGGCTCGCCAGTTATATTCCCCTGTGCGTTGGACAGAAACCGTGCGTCAAGTGGTTGCGGACGGCATAACACAATCCGCAGAATGTGCTCCTGGCAAAGTTCTGGCAGGTTTGGTAAAACGAACCGATAAAAATCTACCCTGTGCGGCATTAACCGATATTGCGGCTGTGGAAGCGTTTATTGCCAGTCAAGGTTAATTTTTCAATTATGGTAATCTCTAAAAATTGAAAAATGAGAGAACAATTGGTTTTATTTTTAACAAACGGATTTGTTCGCATCTAACGATGCTCACGATATTTTTATCAATATCAAAAAATTCAAGCGAAATCCGTTAGGATTGAGCAAATCCGTTTGTTAATTAAAAAGGTAAAAATCACTGTAAATTTAAATTTTTAGATGCACTTATGTGAAAGGTTTAATATGTGTCAAAAGATTGAAAAAATAGATATATTCGATAATGGTTCTATTCCTATGATGAAAATTAGGGACGCTACAAAAGAAGAAAAAGAGTGTGATATAAATAATGTTAAGGAGTTAGTAGAGTATGGAATGGAAAAAGGTTTTCATAACGGTTTAGGAAATGCTGTGGATGAGAGGCTAAAAAAAAATCAACAGTATCAAAATGCTCAAAGCAAAAAAACGCCGCCATCAATATTAAAATATCAAAAGACAAATAAACTAGAATTGCAAGATGCTGTAAATAAAGAGATACAAGACTACGGTGTAATCATACATAAAGACCAAGTGTTATATCATGGCGGATTATTAGAGGGGTTATCGGAAAATAGTAGTATTACAACGACAAGAACATTATCTACCACATTAAATCCAGAGGTTGCTCACGCAGAGTGCTACCATAAATGGAAAGCCTATGAAGCAAATGAAATTAATCTTAATATACTAACAGTAAAAGATGAGGGTATAAATGGCTTTGTATTTAATAATAGGACTTCAATGAAACATGAAAGGGAAATTTTGTTTGAACGAAATATTAAATTAGTTATGAAAAATAAACAATTATGTGGTTATAGTGAGGTTGAGGATAAAAGTGGTAATACAAAAAATGTCCCCAAGTATATAACTGAAATTGAAATTTATAAATCTGATTATTGAAATAAAGCAAGCGTAGGGGGCAACTTGTTGCCCACGCGTTTTTTCAGGCAGCCAGAAAGCAAAAAAACCGCCATTTGGCGGTTTTTTGTTAGAACGCTTATTCAAACCCATCAATAAACGCCAAAATTTCATCAAAGGCTGCCTGAAATTGTTGTAAGCCTTTGTTTTGTAAGTCGTTTGCTATTGCAGATAAATCGGCGTATTGAGCCACTTCTGTTAAAATTTGTTGTGCGTTATCTGTATTCATCAACTCTGCCTTGCCGTGTTCCAAAAAGGCGTTCATTGCCTTTTCAGGCAGCGTATTGACGGTGTTTTTGCCGATTAAGTTGTCGATATACAGCGTGTCTGAATAAGCGGGGTTTTTTGTGGCGGTTGATGCCCATAATAGCGTCAATAATGGGCAGTCTTCGCGATATTGTGGGCGGATTTTAACAGGTTCGTCATCACAATGGCAGTTATCGCACTCATCGCAATTTCCGCAACACTCGTGTTTATCATCGTGATGATGATGAGAACCGCAACATTCGTGTTTTTCTTCGTGGTGATGATGATGACCGCAACATTCATGCTCATCATCGTGATGATGATGATGACCGCAACATTCATGCTCGTCATCGTGGTGATGGTGATGATGACCGCCACAGCCACAGCCGCCGCCACCGCAACAACCTGCTTCTTCGTCCGTGTCGATTTCTTCTTCTTCGGCGTTTTGCCATGCTTCAATTAAGGCGGCAGGCGGTGTGTGGTCTTTCATTTCGTTATATAAGGCTTGTGCCATAGCCACAGCGGTTTTGCCTTGTAAGTGAGCGGGCAATTTGTCGTCAATTGCCGTGTCTATGCGAGATAAAAACACGCTGGCAACAATGCGTCCGTTAGCAGGCGGATTGCCTTTGTAAAAGGCTTGTTCAATTTTTTTCACGGTTTCACCGTCAAAAATCAGTGTGGTGTTGATATTGCATTCGCACGATAGGCGTTCTACTGCCTTAATACCAGCCGCTGTGGCTGGGATTTTAATCATCACATTCGGGCGGTTGATTTTTTGCAGCAAACGCCGTGCTTCAAATACTGTGCCGTCTGTATCGTTTGCCAAAGCAGGATTCACTTCAATGCTCACAAAACCTGCATTGCCGTTACTGTATTGATATTCCGTTAAAAATATATCGCAGGCAGCCTGAACATCGGCACACGCCATAGTTTCGTAAATTTCTTGGGCGGTTTTGCCATCGGCTTTTAACGCACGCATTTGTTGTTGATACAGTTCGTCATTTTTAATCGCCGCTAAAAAAATCGCAGGGTTCGTGGTAACGCCCGATACGCCTTGACGAATTTTGTTATTTAACTCGCCCTTGATAATCATCGAACGAGAAAGGCTATCTAACCAAATTTGCTGCCCTAATAGGCGTGCTTGTTGAATGTTGTTCATGTTTTTTTCCTTGTTTATCAAATAGTTTCAGGCTGCCTGAAAATTCATCTCAACCGTTTTGAATGGCTTGAATTTTTTGTTGTAAATCAGGCAGTGCCGTTTGCAAAGTTTCCCACACCACTTCCAAATCAATATCAAAATAGCCGTGAGCAATGCGATTTCGCATACCACGCATACTGTACCACTCGATTTCGGGGTGTTGTGCGACAAAATCGGGATAGTCGTTTATCAACTTGCTTGCCGCTTCGACGATAATCAAAACATTCATAATGCACGCCTGTTGTGTGCAAGTGTCGTCTAAAAAATCAGCCAAGTGCAAGCCGTCAATATAACTTAATGCAAGGTGTAGGGCTTGGGCGATATGGTTTAAATAATCTTCGCAACGGTTGAAACTCATAATGCTTGTGCTTCCTGCAACACTTGTTGCCTAAATTTGGGCGGTAAATCTTTGGGCGTTTTCACATCAACACGAATACCTAAACGCGTTTCTAATGCGTCTTGTAATCCGCCTAAATCAAACAGCGTGGTTTCAGGCAAAGCATCAACTAATAAGTCCAAATCACTGTTTTCATTATCGGTTTGGTGAAGAACCGAGCCAAAAACACGCGGATTTGTAATGCGAAATTTGCTCACCAGTTGGCGAATTTCCGAGCGTTGCGAATAAAAAATTTGCGATGGTTTCATTTTTAATCACCCATATTCAGTATTTTCAGGCTGCCTGAATAAAATCATTATATAATTTTTAATCCTTTAATTTGTTTAATTTTTTCAGGTAGCGTTGCAATATTAAAGCCGTCAGGCAAACTCAATTCTTGTAAATTTTCAAATTGCCCCACTTTTTCTAATATGGTTATGATATTTTGACAATCATTTAAGCCTAACGACAATAAATTCGTTAATTGCCCAATACTTTCAGGTAAAACGGTCAGTTGCAGACATTCATACAAATTCAATTCTGTTAAATTTATTAAATTACCAATATCTTCTGGCAATGCGGATAAATTTTCACAATATCCTAAATCCAAAAGTTCTAAATTTTTTAATTGTGTAACGCAATTTGGCATGCTAATTAAGTTAGAACACAACATTAAATTCAAAGTGCGTAATTTTTTTAATTGCCCAATGCTTTCAGGCAGGGTAACAAGTTCTAATTGATATAGGGTGAGATATTCTAAATTTTCTAACGCACCTATTGTTTCAGGCAGTTCGCTAATGCAACTGTTTTCTATGCTTAATTCGTTTAAATTTTTTAATTGTCCGATTGTTTCAGGCAGCGTAATAAAATCGACAAATTCCATATCTAATGATATTAAATTTTCCAATTTACCAATATTATCAGGTAAATGGGTTAAATTTTGAATAAAAGCAAAAGATAAATATTCTAAATTTTTTAATATATCTATATTATCAGGCAATACAGAAGTGTGTTCGATATTTAATGAAGTTAAATATTCTAATTTACGCATGCTATCAGGCAAATGAGTGATATTTTCACAAGAACTTAAACTTAAATATTCTAAATTCTTTATTTTAGCAATACTTTCAGGCAATGCCGAAATATTTTCGCATTCTAATTCGGTGAGATGACAAGATAAACGATTGTCTATCTCTTCATCGCTTAAATGTTGTAATTCAGGAATAATTTTTTTCCATTCCAAAATTTCATCGGTTGAAAAGTTCATTTTCATACTCCTGTTATGTTATTCAGGTTGCCTGAAAAAATATTGCTATTGCTTAATTAAGTTTTCAGGCTGCCTGAAAATTTTATAGTCGATTCACAGCAAAATCATGCAGCGTTACTTCGCCTTGCCGTATTATTTATACTGTCTTCGGCTCGTTGCCTTGCCTGTTTTTGCTGTGAACCGACTATATATTTCAATTAACTACGATATTTCAGGCAGCCTGAAAGCAGTGGCAATATTTCGGATAAAGCAATTTTTTCTGCCGTATCGCTGCCGCGTTTTTGGTATTCAACCACGCCGTCTTTTAAGCCCCTGTCGCCCACAACAATGCGGTG
>JAFWTP010000037.1 GCA_017518845.1 Neisseriaceae bacterium | reverse complement strand
ACGCGAAGAAGTCGAACGCGGACAAGTATTGGCAAAACCTGGCACGATTACGCCACACACCAAATTTGAAGCAGAAGTGTATGTATTGAGCAAAGAAGAAGGCGGACGACACACCCCATTCTTTGCGAACTACCGCCCACAATTCTACTTCCGCACTACCGATGTAACAGGTGCAGTAACATTATCCGAAGGCGTTGAAATGGTAATGCCTGGTGAGAATGTGAAAATCACCGTAGAATTGATTGCACCGATTGCGATGGAAGAAGGCTTGCGTTTTGCGATTCGCGAAGGCGGTCGCACCGTAGGTGCTGGCGTGGTTTCCAAAGTGATTCAATAAACCATCACCGATAGGATATTAGGCCAGTAGCTCAATTGGTAGAGTATCGGTCTCCAAAACCGAGGGTTGGGGGTTCGAGACCCTCCTGGCCTGCCAAAAATAAACTAATCGGCGATTTAAGCCGATTAGTTTTTTGACTATATAATGAAGTGATTTTGACCCATAAAGATTATTTCATTATGTTGTCATTATTTCAGGCAGCCTGAATTGTTCAGGCAGCCTGAAACAACTTATATCGGACACAATTATGAGTAAAAAGCAAAAAAACGAAGTATCGCAAGACACCAAACCCAAAATGTCGAAAGCGGAAATTCGCGAGCAACAACAGATTGAACGGCAACGCAACTCCACAATGGACAAAATCAAATTGTTCATCGGTGTGGCATTGGTTGCAGGCGGTGTGTTTGCCTATCACTTTTTCGATAAGCAACTGCCGCAATTAGTGCGTGCTATTTTCCCGATTGCGGGCGTGGCGATTGCCATTGTGTTGGTGTTTTTCTTCTGTTCATTCGGCAAAAATTTAATTGCCTATGTGGCTGAATCCACGCAAGAAATGAAAAAAGTGGTGTGGCCAGAAAAGAAAAACGCCATGCAAATGACTTTAACCGTTATCGTATTTGCCGCCGTATTAGCCCTGTTTATGGCGATTTCAGACGGTTTGGTTTCGTGGATTTTGTTTGATGTACTCTTGAAAAGGGGATAATCATGAGCAAACAATGGTTTGTGGTGCAAGCCTATTCAGGCTTTGAAAAAAGCGTACAACGCTCTTTAACCGAACGCATTAAACGCGAAAATATGGAAGATTTATTCGGTCAAATTCTCATTCCGACCGAAGAAGTGGTTGATATTAAAAACGGCAAAAAAACCGTTTCCGAACGCAAATTTTTCCCTGGCTATCTTTTGGTTGAAATGGAAATGTCGGAAAAAACATGGCATTTAGTCAAAAGCACCCCCAAAGTCAGCGGCTTTGTGGGCGGCACAACCAACCGCCCCACACCCATTCGCCAAAAAGAAGTTGATGAAATTTTGCAACAAATGCAAACAGGTGTAGAAAAACCGCGTCCCAAAGTGGAATTTACCATTGGACAAAGCGTACGGGTTACCGAGGGTCCATTTGCTGACTTTAACGGCATTGTTGAAGAAGTCAATTACGAACGCAACAAACTGCGTGTATCGGTACAAATCTTCGGCCGCGAAACCCCTGTGGAATTAGACTTTGTACAAGTGGAAAAAGTGTGATAATGACGGGGTTTCAGGCTACCTGAAAACAAGATTTATATTTATGCGAAGCACATAAATCTTTTATTCGCATAGCGAATAAAAGTAAAATGACGAAGTCATCAAATTGAAGTTTCAAGGAGCCGTAAGGCGAAGTTAAAACAAGATTTATATTTATGCGAAGCATAAATCTTTTGTTTGCATAGCGAATAAAAGTAAGATGACGAAGTCATCAAATTGAAGTTTCAACGAGCCATAAGGCGAAGTTAAAGTTAAAAAAAGGAGTACAAAATGGTAGAGTATTTGAAAATTAAAAATTTCAAGGGCATAAAAGAGCTTGAAATTAAAGATTTCTCGCCTGTAAATATTTTTGTTGGTAAAGCTAATACTGGAAAAACAAGTATTTTAGAAGCACTTAGTTTTTTATACGAAACTCCTACAAATAGAACTATTGCTAATTGTCTTGAAGTGCGAGGTTTAAAGGCTAATTATGATAGAAATTTTGAAAAAGATGCTTTTGAAAGTCTATTTTATGATATAAATATAGACAATCATATAGATATTGCTACAAATTTAAGAAATTTGAAGCTTAAATTTTCAAGACGAGAGATTACAAGACTTGATGATGTAGAAGTAAGACAATCATTAAATCCAACTTATGAACCAAAAAACATATCAGAAACTGTTAATTTGGTTTATAGTAATCACAAAGCAGAATTATTAAATAATATATATAATGAAATATCCGATGATAATAAAAAGAAAAAAGAATTTATAGATTATCTTAAAAAATTTGATAACGATTTTTATGACTGCGAATTAAAAAACAATAGCCTTTATATTCGTATGCATTCTTTATCAAAAGCTATCAACATAAAACAAATGGGTCAAGGTGTTATTTTTTATGCTACTGTTTGTGCTCTGCTTGTGCGTGGCGATAAAACTATAATCATAGATGAGATAGAAAATGGATTTCATTATTCTGCATTAGAGATGGTTTTAAATATTATATTTGATAAAGCAAAAAATGAAAATATTCAGTTTTTTATCTCTACACATAGTTTGGAATTTTTAAGAAAAGCAAATATTATGTTAGACAGTGGAGAATTTGGTGAAAATTTGGTAGGTGTGTTTAATATTTTTAAACAAAAAGACGGTGCTACTGATTATATAAAATATTCACAAGAAGAATTTATTGGACAACTTGATTTAGATAATGAAATTAGGGGCTTTTAATGAAAATTTTTGTTGAAGGGGAAAGTGATAGAATTTTTTTAAATTTATATTTACGATATTTAAATATAAATAAACAAACAGAAATCGTAGTTGTTGATGGAAAAGACAATATTATTCATAAAAATGAGATAGAAAAGATTGAAAATAAATTTTTAATTATTTTTGATGCTGACAATGATTTTGAAACAGCAAAAAATAATATTAAAGGACAAATAAGCCAGATAAATTCAAACGCCCAATATGAAATTTTTTTATTTCCAAACGATAAAGATACTGGAAATTTAGAAACTTTATACGCAAAAATCGTTACAAATGCAGAATTTATAGGCTGCTTTGAAAAATATGAAGCTTGCATAGGTAAAAAAAAATTATCTGATAAATCTAAATTATTTGCATATTTGGAAGCTTGTAATTTATCAACAAAAATTGATAAAATCAAATCAGACCAATTAAAACAAGCTTTTGATTTTGGACACGATTATATAAACCCGTTAGAAAAATTTTTATTAAATAACTTAAGAAATTCACAATGAAACTCCACTACACCATAATTTTACTTATATTTTCAAATGTTTTGATTAAATCAAAAAACGGACAATGTGCTTTGTCCGTTTTGTTTTTAGGCTTTTCAGCCTGCCTGAATACTTCATTTTTATTGAAAACAGCAGTGCAAATTAAGATATAATAACCAGTTTTGCCAATATTAAAAACCGTTTGATAACCCTATGAAAAATATCCGTAACTTTTCCATTATTGCCCATATTGACCACGGCAAATCGACTTTGGCTGACCGCTTTATTCAGTATTGCGGCGGTTTGGAGCAACGCGAAATGTCGTCCCAAGTGCTTGATTCTATGGATATTGAAAAAGAACGCGGCATTACCATTAAGGCACAAACGGCGGCTTTGACTTATAAAGCCAAAAATGGCGAATCGTATTTGCTGAATTTAATCGACACGCCAGGTCATGTGGATTTTTCGTATGAAGTTTCGCGTTCCTTATCGGCGTGCGAGGGGGCGTTGCTTGTGGTTGATGCGTCGCAGGGCGTGGAGGCTCAAACGGTTGCGAATTGTTATACGGCGATTGATTTGGGCGTGGAAGTGGTGCCTGTGTTGAATAAAATCGACCTGCCGTCTGCCGAGCCTGAACGCGTGTGCGAAGAAATTGAAGACATTATCGGCATTGAAGCGGCTGGTGCGGTGAAGTGTTCTGCCAAAAGCGGTTTGGGCGTGGAAGATGTGTTGGAAGAAATTGTGCATAAAATTCCAGCCCCTGACGACCGTGATAATGAGCCTTTGCAAGCCTTGATTATTGATTCTTGGTTTGATAATTATGTTGGCGTGGTGATGTTGGTGCGGATTGTTTCAGGCTGCCTGAAAGTCAAAGACAAAGTGTTGTTTATGGCAACAGGGGACGAATCGCAGGTTGAACAATTAGGCATTTTTACGCCAAAATCCGTTTCAAAACAAGAACTTAAATCAGGTGAAGTGGGTTTTGTGATTACGGGCTTAAAAGAATTGAAATCTGCCAAAGTGGGCGACACCATTACTTTGGCAGGCAATCCAGCAAATGCACCGTTAGCAGGTTTTAAGGAAGCCAAATCGCAAGTGTTTGCAGGGCTTTATCCTGTGGAAAGTCATGATTACGAAGCCTTGCGGGACGCTTTGGAAAAGTTGCAACTCAATGACGCGGCTTTGCATTTTGAACCCGAAGTGTCGCAGGCTTTGGGCTTTGGTTTTCGCTGTGGTTTCTTGGGGCTATTGCATTTAGAAATTGTGCAAGAACGCTTGGAACGCGAGTTCGATATGGACTTAATCACCACCGCTCCGACTGTGGTGTATCGTGTGTTGATGAAAAACGGCGAAGAAATTGAAGTGGAAAATCCGTCTAAATTGCCCGAAGCAGGCACATACGACACGCTGTTTGAGCCAATTATCACTTCCACAATCCTTGTGCCGCAAGAGTTTGTTGGCAATGTAATGACGCTGTGCAATCAAAAACGCGGCGTGCAAATCAATATGCAGTATATGGGGCGGCAGGTGATGCTCACTTATGATATGCCTTTGAACGAAGTGGTGTTGGACTTTTTTGATAAACTCAAATCCACTTCTCGCGGCTATGCGTCTGTGGATTATCATTTCAAAGAATTTCGTCCTGCCGATTTAGTAAAATTAGATATTTTAGTCAATGGTGATAAAGTTGATGCGTTAAGTTTAATTGTGCATAGTCAGTCCGCACGCATTAAAGGACGCGAGTTAGCAGAAAAAATGCGTCAGTTAATACCACGCCAAATGTTTGATATTGCCATTCAGGCAGCCATAGGCAGTCAAATTATTGCACGAGAAAACATTAAAGCATTAAGAAAAAATGTTTTGGCAAAATGTTATGGCGGCGATATTACACGCAAGAAAAAACTTTTGGAAAAACAAAAGGCTGGTAAAAAACGAATGAAACAAGTGGGCAATGTGGAAATACCACAATCTGCCTTTTTAGCCGTATTACAAGTGGGGGAAAAATAAAGCAAATGTCGAATACTTTATTTTATATTTGTATTGCATTATTTGTTGGCGGTTTAGGATTATCTTTCACGGCTGACAAAAAAAGAAATGCCGAAACAAATGAATGGTCAGCAAATATACAATGGGGCTTGCTTGCCGTTATTGTTGGCTTATTTGGCGTTTTGGCTAAATTTATGAGTTTTACAGCGGTTTTGTTAATTTTTACCGTAGGCACGCTGATATTTTGGATTATTAACAAAATCAACAAAAAACACCATAAAGAAAACGCCTTTACCGATTATTTAGGAAGTTTCTTTCCCATTGTTTTAATTGTATTTTTACTGCGAACCTTTATTGCCGAACCATTTGTTATTCCCAGTAGTTCCATGCGTCCAGGATTAGTGCCAGGTGATTTTGTTTTGGTGAAAAAATTCTCCTACGGCGTACGAGTTCCGATTATCAACAATGTGCTTATTCCCACAGGCAAAATCGAGCAGGGCGATGTTGTGGTGTTTAACTATCCGCCCAATCCTGATATTAACTACATTAAACGCATTGTGGCAGTGGGCGGTGATACCGTAGAATATCGAAATAAGATATTGAAAATTAACGGAAAAATTGCAAACGATACCGCAAGCGGCAGCAGCAGTTTTCCACAAGACGGCACGCCGTTTCCCATTCCTGTCGAGCAATTTAAAGAAACGCTAAACGGCAAAGATTTTGATATTTTTCAAATAGTTGAAGCCCCTACATACAGCCCATCAGGCGTGGAACACAACGACCCTGCTTGCGTATATGACGAAACAGGCTTTATCTGCCAAGTGCCGCAAGGCAAATATTTCGCCATGGGCGACAACCGCGACAACAGTGCCGACAGCCGCTACTGGGGCTTTGTCGATGATAAATACATAGTCGGCAAAGCGTGGATTATTTGGTTTAATAAAGAAATCAAACGCATAGGAACGAAGATTAAATAGTTTTCAGGCAGCCTGAAAATATGATATTGAGAGTGAATAAAAATGATTGAAGATAAAGAAAAACTGGCACCGTCAAGTATTAAAAACTTGCATAATGTACAAACGCTTGCTCATTTAACCATGTTTTTGGCGTGCGGATTATTTTATTTTTTTAGTGTGAAAAAAGATGCTGCATTGATGACTGTTATTTTAGTGGTATGTCTTTTTGTGGTTTTGGGTTTGTTTTTATATCAAAAATATTTAATCGGTTCGGCAAAAAATTCGACTGAATATATTAAAAAACAGCAGGAAAATTTTGAATTACAACAAAGAGTTCAACAAACCATTCAACAATCACCACAATGGTTGCAAGAAGCAAGAGAACATTTTCGAGAGCATGATTTAGAATTAGATAAAACAAATGCACGAGTAATAGCAGAAACAAAACGAAAAATGCAAGAAGAAATGGGGGACGCTTTTAATGAGCAAGAGTTTGCAGAATTTGAACAAGAAGCAAATGAAATATTTCAAAAAATAAAAAAAGAGAATAATATAGAGAAAAAATTTGTTGAATATCAATTATCGAAACCACATTTACAAACCATAGAATCGCCTAAATCTTTATTTTGGTTAAATGTCATTGTAATTTCTTTGGCATATTTATTTTTTACATTTATTTATATTGCATAATGTTTCAGGCAGCCTGAAAATAAGATTTAATTTCACCGTTAGGTGAAATCTTTTACAAACGCAGTTTGTAAAAGGAGATGACATCAGTCATCAAATTGAAATTTCAACGAACCTGCGTATCGCAGGTGAAGTTAAAAAATTTTTATAGGACAAAAAAATGAGCGACAATCAACATAACGCAATCGAAGTGCAAGATGAGAACAAAATTATCGCGGGAAGACGCGAAAAGTTAAATGAAATCAGAGCCAAAGGCGTTGCTTTTCCCAACGATTTTCGCCGTGATTCTTTTGCGGGCGATTTGCAAGCCAAATATGGCGAAATAGATAAAGAAACGCTTGAAAATCAAAATATTAGCGTTAAAATCGCAGGGCGAATGCTGCTTAAACGCGTGATGGGTAAAGCGTCTTTTGCCACTGTTTCCGATATGTCGGGCAAAATTCAGTTGTATATTCAAAGAGATAAAATCGGCGAAGACATTTACAACGACTTTAAACACTGGGATTTGGGCGATATTTTGGGGGCGGAAGGCGTTTTGTTTAAAACAAATCACGGCGAGTTATCGGTGAAAGTGTCAGCCATTCGCTTGCTGTCTAAATCCCTGCGACCGCTGCCTGAAAAATACGCAGGTTTGGCTGACCAAGAGCAGAAATATCGTCAGCGGTATGTTGATTTAATCGTCAATCAAGAATCACGCGATATTTTCATTAAACGCAGTCATATTATCCGCACCATTCGTGAGTTTATGGTGAAAGAGCGTTATTTGGAAGTGGAAACGCCGATGATGCACCCCATTCCAGGCGGGGCAACTGCCAAGCCGTTTGTTACGCACCACAACGCTTTGGACATTGATTTATACCTACGCATTGCCCCCGAATTGTATCTCAAACGCTTGGTTGTCGGCGGTTTGGAGCGGGTGTTTGAAATTAACCGCAGTTTCCGCAACGAGGGCATTAGCACACGCCACAATCCTGAATTTACCATGATTGAATTTTACGAAGCATTTGCCGATTACAATCGTATGATGCAAATGACCGAAGATATTATTCGTGCCTGTGCCCAAGTTGCCTGTGACACTTTGACGGTTGAATATGACGGCAAAGCCGTTGATTTATCTAAACCTTTTGACCGTTTTACCATTTTGCAAGCGGTGAAACACTATAATCCGCAATATACAGACGAACAATTAAATGACGAAAACTGGTTAAAAACAGAAATCAAAAAATTAGGCGAACCCTTGCCGCCCGCACAAGGTTTGGGTGCCTTGCAATTAGCATTATTTGAGGGCAGTACCGAGAAAAAACTGTGGCAACCGACTTTTATTATTGACTATCCGATTGAAGTATCGCCTTTGGCAAGAGCGTCCGACACCAAGCAAGGCTTAACCGAACGCTATGAACTGTTTGTTGTGGGCAGAGAATTAGCCAACGGCTATTCCGAGTTAAACGACCCCGAAGACCAAGCCGCACGCTTCAAAGCCCAAGTCGCCCAAAAAGACGCAGGCGATGACGAAGCCATGCACTATGACGCAGACTATATTCGAGCAATGGAATACGGCTTACCCCCCACAGGCGGCTGCGGCATAGGCATAGACCGCTTGGTTATGCTTTTAACCAACACCCAAACCATTCGTGATGTGATTTTATTTCCACAAATGCGACCAGAGTAGGGGATTTTCAGGCTGCCTGAAAAATAAAAAACGCTTTTTGCAAAGTGTTTTATAATTTCAGGCAACCTGAACACACTGGAAAGTCTAAAAAATGTCCCTATTCAAAGATAAAATTCTTGCTCAATATGCACAAGACGAACAACAAATTGAACAATGCTATGCCGCTTTGCAAGCCTTTCAGAGCAAGGCGGAAGATATTCGGCATTTTAAAGAAGAGCAATATCAAACAGGTTTTTTAGAAGATATTTTTGAGCAATGTTTGGGCTACACTTTAAAAATTCACAACCCCAAACAGTACAATTTAGAACGCGAAAAAAAGGACGAAACAGACGGCAAAAAAGCCGATGCGGTGATTTACAACACGCAAGGTGAAGTGATTGGCGTGATTGAACTCAAAGACCAAAAAACGCAGGATTTAGAAAAAGTGGTATCGCAAGCGTTTCATTATCACCGCAATCACGAACAATCAAAATACATTATTATTTCTAATTTCAACGAGTTACGATTTTACATAGACAAACAAACCGCATACGAAGAATTTAATTTATTCACGATGAATAAAGACGAATTT
>JAFWTP010000036.1 GCA_017518845.1 Neisseriaceae bacterium | reverse complement strand
TATGAAACCGATAGTAGGAGTACGATTATTCAGTTAGTTCGTATTGGCTCGCATTCTGAATTATTTGGACACAAACGCTATTAGGCGTTTTTTTTTTGATTGTTTTTTTTCAGCCAGCCTGAAAAGAATATTACCGCCATTGATAATACCGTTCAAAACATTGTCGGCAATTTTTTTGTGGTAGCACACGGCAACGCTTGCCACGCTTTTTTACATTGGCTGTTTAACAAAGATATTCAAATACACCGCCGCTTGCTTGGTGTGATTTTGGCAAATCCAAACAAAATGGCGTGGTCAAACGATGAAAGGCTGCCTGAAAACCGCATTGTGATGCCGTGCAAAACCGCCATAGTCAATGCGTCAGGCGATAATGCCGATTTAATTGCTTGGACACAAACCCAAGCCCAAAAAATCCACGCCAAACATTTAATTTCCCAAAACACACCCACACTTAACGCCACAATCGGCGGCTGGCAATGGGGTATGCGGTTAATGCAGGATATTTTGTTGGCGTAATGTGCGTAAGGAATAACTTGCCCGCTACGCAGTTTTATTTGTTCAAAAAATAATGTTAATATTGCCACCTTATTCCTGTAAATAATTTAACCGCTTACAAACAAACAAGGAGTTATTAAAATGAAAAAAGTCATTATTTCTGTTCTAATCGGTGTCATTTTTGGTGGCTTGGTGGTTTGGACGACTACACAAGCAGATTTTTCTGGAAATATTCAACCAAATAGCATTATTTCAGTGGCACAAGCAAAAGTGTTGCCTGAAAAAACTGAACATAAAGTGGTAACAGAAGATACGGTTGAAATTTGCAATCCTAATAAAGTGTTAGAAAAAAATAAAAAGTTTTATTTTAATAACGCAATATTCAATATTAAAAAACGCACACATTCTGAATTAGAATTTGAATTAACTTATAAAAACGAAAAATTAAATGCTCCTTTTATCTTAAAAGGAGTAGCCAAATCAATGGGTTGCTTGGGGGAATATCCACCAGAAGGAGAGCCATTTGCTTTTCCTGACCACGATGATAATAGTGAGTATGGATTAGATGATGTCATTACAGGATATACATATGAAAATAACAACTGCTATCTTTCAATAGGAAGATTAAATAGTAATGAGAGTGGTTTAATAATAGAAAATGTTGCGGAATGTAAAAAACTCAAAGAAATAGGATTTAATGATGTTTTTATTGCCATTACAAATGAATAATAAGGAGTTTGAAAATGAAAAAAATCATTCTTTCTACTTTAATTTCTATTTCACTTGTCGGCGTGGCAGGGTGTTCGCATACGGCTCACGCAAAAGTTTCTACTAAAAGTCAGCAAGCAAAAAAATATGACAAAATGGTGGAAGACTGTATTAGCGATGGCTCGAAAAATAGTTCTGGTGCGGCGGAGTATAATGCTATTTTTATCGGTTGCCATAAATACGGTGCAGAAGAAATAGATAAGGAAATTGCTCGCTTATCGCAAAATGTGCTTAAAGACCTTGACGATTACACCAAGAAAGAATTTAATGCCGCACAACAAAGTTGGCAAGTGTATCGAGAAAAACAATGTTATTTAGAAAGTATGTTTGTCGGCTCACCACAATGGGGCGTGTGCATGCTTAATATGACACAAGCTCGCTTGAATGAATTGCAGTCGCTTTATGGCGAAGAATAATGCACTCTTCAAGTAGCAAATAAGCGTAGGATAGGCAATTTATTACCCACTCCACTCTACTCTTGCTAATATAATCAATGCAAAGGATTTATTCATTTTTTAAAATAATCCCCTATGGGTTTATATTCATATTGCTGACTTATTTGCGTTACTTTCTTTGAGAAATCATCAATACTTTGACGACTTTTCCCATTTTTTAATGCTTCTTTCATTAGCAATTCTTTTTGTTTTGCTAACAAAAATGAAGTATTTTCATTGTGTTTTGATTTGTAGTATTTATTATGTTGTTCATTGAAAAACAATAAATAAACTTCACTTTGGAATGTTTCATTTTTAGCCACAATGTTATTTGCTGTATTAACACAAATCACTGAATTTTTGGATTTGCTGACTTTGTTTTTTTCGTTGGCTAAAAATTCTTGTAAATATCGTTGCTTTAATTCTCGTTCTCTTTGTGGGCTTGTTGCTGCATGCAAACGAGTCCAAGTCCCCATACAATCTTTACCGTTAGGCGTGCAGTTAAATTGTGGAAAGGCATTTTCATAACATTCATAATCTTTATACTGACCTTGAAAAATTAGGTCAGATTTATGCTCTTGCGTAACACTCGAACAAGCACAAATATTCAATAACACAACCACACACAAGGTATTGAACAAATTGATTTTTTTCATTTTAAAATCTCCAAAAAAAGTAGGCGTAGCGTGGGCAACAAGTTGCTCACCCTACAATAAACCGCCGTATTAACAGCGGTTTATTTTATCACCTAAAAACTTACAACGCCGCTTTTAACACAGGCACTTTATCTAATTTTTCCCAAGAAAAATCAGGTTCTTCGCGTCCGAAGTGTCCGTAGGCGGCGGTGTTGCGGTAAATCGGGCGTTGCAAGTCTAACATTTGAATAATGCCTTTGGGGCGTAGGTCAAAGTTTTCTCGCACTAATGCAATTAGGTCTTTTTCAGGCAGCCTGCCTGTGCCGAAAGTGTCAATCGCAATCGAAGTGGGTTCGGCAATGCCAATAGCATACGATACTTGAATTTGACAAGCAGTTGCCAAACCTGCTCCGACTATGTTTTTGGCAACATATCGTCCTGCATAAGCGGCTGACCTATCGACTTTGGTCGGGTCTTTGCCTGAAAACGCTCCGCCGCCGTGCGGGGACGCTCCGCCATAAGTATCGACAATAATCTTGCGTCCAGTCAAACCGCAATCGCCTTGCGGCCCACCAATCACAAAGCGTCCTGTGGGATTGATTAAATATTTTGTATCGCCCCGCAGCATTTCAGACGGCAAAACGGGTTTGATAATTTCTTCAATCACCGCTTCTTTCAGCGTTTCATACGCAATATCGGGTTCGTGTTGCGTGGATAAAACCACAGTGTCAATGCCCACAGGCTTGCCTGTTTTATCGTCATAAATCACAGTCAGTTGGGCTTTTGCGTCTGGTCGCAACCACGCTAATCGTCCGTCTTTGCGTAATTCGCTTTGGCGTTGCATTAAGCGGTGTGCGTAGTAAATCGCAAACGGCATCAGCGTGGGCGTTTCATCGCAGGCGTAACCAAACATT
>JAFWTP010000035.1 GCA_017518845.1 Neisseriaceae bacterium | reverse complement strand
CGTCAATCGACATTTGATTGATAGACGCTTGCAAGGCTTCCAAAAATTCCGACAGATATTGTTCATTCACATCGTTAATATGAACTTGTGCGGTATTTCTGGGGCACACTTCTTGGAAAAATTTAATGGGGTCTGTAATTTTAATGGAATAATTACCAAACGAACGCACAAATAGTTCGGCATTATAAAAATTATCGAAATATTGCAAGGGGTTAGGTGTGCCAAACTTAATGCCTTTAATCTCTTGCAAGTTAATAAAATACACTTCTTGCTTTTGGCTTGGCGTGCCTGAAAATTTAAAACGATTCCAAGCGTCTATTAGAGAATCTTTAAATTCGCCATTAAAAAGACTGGGCATAGACGAATTATCCACTTTGAAATAACCAGGTTCGGCGGAATAATCGACAATTTTGCCGCCATCAACCAACATCATAAATTGATTTTGATTGACATGAATCACCGAATCATTGCTGACAATATCGCTTGAACCCTTGCGGTTATTATTGCGTTTTTCGCCGCGTCGCACTGCAACGCCTTTGGTCATGACAATGCCCTCACTCATATCTGCGGCTTCAATCACATCTAACCACTGGTCGCCCAAGTTACCCGAAATGGCGTCAAACGCCGCAACAATCAGTCCCATTTTCTATCTCCAAAAGGTGATTTACAAAGTGGCTATTTTAGCATTAAATGGAATGTGATTTATAGTTTCAGGCAGCCTGAAACAGCGTAGGGCGAGCAAAACGAATTAAAACTTTTTCCATAAAAAAACAACCGCCTTATTCAGACGGTTGTTTTGATGACAAAACAAGATTACTCTGCCTTTTTAGCCGCTTCTTTGGCTAAATATAACCAAGTTTCAACCACTGTGTCTGGGTTCAAAGAAATGGTTTCTATGCCTTCGTTGGCTAACCAAAGGGCGAAGTCGGGGTGGTCGCTTGGGCCTTGTCCGCAAATGCCGATGTATTTATTCAGTTTGCGGCAGGCGGAAATGGCAAGCGATAACATTACTTTAACGGCTGGATCGCGTTCGTCAAAGGTAGCAGCAATCGGTCCGCCGCTGTCGCGATCCACGCCTAATGTGAGTTGTGTCATATCGTTTGAGCCGATTGAGAAACCGTCAAAGTATTGCAGGAATTGTTCTGCCAATACGGCGTTGGTGGGCAATTCGCACATCATAATCAGACGCAAGCCGTTTTTGCCGCGTTCTAATCCGTTGTCTTTCAAGGCACGAACCACGCTTTCGGCTTCTTTCAGGGTGCGTACGAATGGAATCATAATTTCTACATTGGTGAAGCCCATTTCGTCTCGCACTTTTTTCAAGGCACGGCATTCCAAGTCAAAGCAGGGACGAAAGTCTTCCGATACATAACGAGCCGCACCGCGGAAGCCCAACATTGGGTTTTCTTCGTTGGGTTCGTAAATGCCGCCGCCGATTAAGTTGGCGTATTCGTTGGATTTGAAATCGGACATGCGTACGATGATTTTTTTCGGATAAACGGACGCTGCCAGCGTTGCCACGCCTTCGGTGATTTTTTCAACAAAAAATTCGGTTGGATTAGCGTAACCTGCCATGCGGTCTTTGATGACCATTTTTAAGTCGTCTTCTAATTTCTCGAAGTCTAACAAGGCTTTGGGGTGAATGCCGATTTGGCGGTTGATGATAAATTCCATTCTCGCCAAGCCAATGCCTTGACTGGGCAAGGACGCAAAGCCGAATGCCAATTCAGGGTTGCCGACATTCATCATAATTTTTACGGGCGATTCGGGCATATTGCCTAATTCAATGTCGTTGATTTCAACATCTAACAAGCCTTCGTAAATATTGCCTGTATCGCCTTCGGCACAAGATACGGTAACTTCTTGACCTTCTTGCAGAATTTG
>JAFWTP010000034.1 GCA_017518845.1 Neisseriaceae bacterium | reverse complement strand
AAACTCAAATAATAATTATATATTAATGAATTCAATATTTGAATTAATTTCTGAACGCTTAAAAGAAAAAAAATGTGTATTTAAAATAAATTCTCCTTTTTCCAAAAATAATTATGCTTTAACTGATATAATTTCTATAGAAAAAATTGATATTTTTAACGATAAATGCCACGCCAAATTGCACAATGGTTATTTAACTTATAAAAATTTTTCTTATATTTTGAACGACTTAACAGGAGCATTATAAATGGAAAGCATTTATATTTTAATTCCGATTAGCATTGTTTTGGTGCTGTTAATCGGCGTGGCTCTGTGGTGGTCGTCTAAAAGCGGGCAGTTTGATGATTTGGAAGGTCCTGGTCATCGCATTTTAATGGACGATGACGACACAACCCATTTGCTTTCAGGCAGCCTGAAAGATAATCAAGGAGAAAATAAAAATGAGTGAAGAACTTCGCCAGCATTTTGACTGGACAGCGTCTGATACGCCCGAAGAGTGGGTTACCGATTACGCGCGTAGGCTGCCTGAAAACGATAAAAAGGTGTTTTTTAGCGTTTTGACTTTATTAAAAAACACGCTTACCGATAAAGACGAAACCCCTGTGGGCGAGCCTTTATTCCGCCATTTGTTACGCACGGCGGAAATGGTGGAAGAGTTGGATTTATTGCCTGACGCAGTCATCGCCACGCTGGCTTCTGTTTTCCCTGCATTTGTGCCTGACTGGAAAATTAAATTAGAAAAAATCGCAGGAAAACAAGTTGTTAAGTTGGTCGAGGGCATAGACCAAGTTTCTAAACTTACCGAATTTGCCAAAGTGGATTCGCTCGCCACGCCTGATGAACGCAATCGCCAAGCGGAAACCATGCGGAAAATGTTGTTAGCAATGGTTTCTGATATTCGTGTGGTGCTGATTAAACTCGCACAACGCACCCGCACCATGCAATATTTAGGGCGTGTGCCAGATAGCCCGCAAAAACGCTCGATTGCCAAAGAAACTATGGATATTTTTGCACCGCTTGCCAACCGTTTGGGCGTGTGGCAGTTAAAATGGCAGTTGGAAGATTTGGGCTTTCGTTATCAGCACCCAGAGGCATATCGTGAAATTGCCGAAGCGTTAGACGGCAATCGTGATGAACGCCTATCGTATATCGAACAGTTTTCATGCAGCCTGAAAGCCGAATTAAATCAATTAGGTATGAAATGCGAAGTGGCAGGGCGACCGAAACACATTTATTCCATTTATCGCAAAATGCAAAAAAAACACCTGCCGTTTTCGGGTTTATACGATATTCGTGCGGTGCGTGTTTTGGTTGAAACCGTTGCCGATTGCTATACCACATTAGGCATTGTACATAGCCTGTGGCAGCCGATTTCAGGCGAGTTTGACGATTATATTTCGCACCCCAAAGCCAACGATTATCGCAGTTTGCACACCGTTGTTGTCGGTCCTGAAAATAAAGGCGTGGAAATTCAAATTCGCACTTTTGAAATGCACGAATACGCCGAATTTGGCGTGGCGGCACACTGGCGTTATAAAGAGGGCGGACAAGGCGATGCGGCGTATGAACAAAAAATTGCGTGGTTGCGGCAGTTGCTTGACTGGCGTGAAAATATGGCAACCAGCGACAAAGCCAACTTGGCAGCCGCTTTTCAAACCGAGTTATTTAGCGACACCATTTATGTTTTAACGCCGCAAGGGCGAGTTTTATCGCTGCCAGAGGGTTCTACGCCGATTGACTTTGCCTACGGCTTACATTCTGATTTAGGCAATCGCTGTCGTGGAGCAAAAGTCAATGGACAAATGGTGCCTTTATCCACGCCATTAGAAAACGGACAACGGGTAGAAATTATCGCCGCAAAAACAGGCAATCCATCGCCTGACTGGTTGCACAATGGCTGGGTGAAAAGCAGTAAAGCGGTGAGCAAAATCAAAGCCTATATCCGTTCGCAAACCCTTGATTCTGTGCGAGAAAACGGCAAAAATTTATTCGATAAACTATTGTCTCGCCTGCCGTATCAGCCAAATGTACAAAAACTGATTGAGCATTGCGGTTTTTCCAAAGCCGATGAATTTCATTTAGCATTAGGGCAGGGCGATATATCCGTGCGTGCGGTCGAAAAAGCCTTAAACGAATTTTCAGCCAAAGAAGAACCGAACCCGCCAGTGGCAAACGCCGCCGAAGTTTTAAAAATCAGCAAAGCCAAAAAGAACGACAAAAACGGCATATTACTCAACGGCGAAAGCGGTTTGCTTACCGTGCTTGCCAAATGCTGCAAACCCGCACCGCCTGATGAAATTGTGGGCTTTGTAACCAGCGGGCGTGGCGTGTCGATACACCGCAAAAACTGCCTTGCATTTGCCAAATTAGCCGAACGAAGCCCCGAAAAAACACTCAATGCACAATGGCAGTTAAATGGCTTTTCACAAAATGTCTTCCCGATTGACATAGAAATCATCGCCCACGATAGGGGCGGCTTGTTACGCGATGTTTCAGACGCATTTGCCAAAAACAAAATCAATGTCATCGGCGTGAATACACTCACACGCGACCACACCGCCACAATGAAATTCACTGCCGAATTACGACAAGGCGAAGAACTGCCCAAATTGCTGTCGTCTTTGGCGGATATACAGGGTGTGGCAGAAGTCAGACGGATTTAGGCAATGAGCAATGAGTTGTAGGGTGGGGCTTCGACCCACCACAATGCCGATAAGCGTTGATTAAATCATTTGCTTTTATGCAAACCTGTTGGTTTGCTTTCAGGCTGCCTGAAAGGGTTATCAGTTGTAGGGTGGATATTCCTGCCCACCATTTGCCCGACAGGGTAAAATAAATAATTTCTATTATAAATCAAATAGTTATAAAATATACAATTTGACGGTGGGTCGAAGACCCACCCTACGGCAGATTGAAATATTTATTTCAGGCAGCCTGAAAATAAAATCGAAGCGTTATCTAAAAATATATCCGTTTCGCCGCAGGCGAAACATCGCAACTACTCACTGCTAACTGCTCACTGACAACCCTTTCAGGCAGCCTGAAAATTCGTATAAAACATTTGAGAACAATTCCTATTTACAAACGCATTTAATTAAGGTATAGTTAAGCACCTATGCATATATTGTCGATGTGGCACGGCGTTTGCAGTTAAGGCAGGGGGTGCGAATGGTATCTCTGACGCGTGCAAACAGCACACACATTCTTGATTAACTTCAATGTTGAAAGGTAATAACGATGTTGAAAAAAGGCTTATTGATTTCCGCTTTGGCATTAAGCGGAGCATTTGCGGCTGCGGCTGATTGCTCTTTTGATTTGAAAGGTACAGACGCAATGACCTTTACCGATGCGGCAGGCAAACCTGTTCCTGAAATTGTGGTGCCTGCATCTTGTGCGGATTTTACCATCAATTTGGAACATGTGGGCAAAATGCCGAAAACCGCGATGGGACACAATGTGGTGATTGCACAAGCGTCCGATGTGAAAGCCGTTACTCAAAACGGGGTTAAAGCAGGCGTGAAAGGCGATTACTTGCAAGCAGGAGACCCAAAAGTGGTGGCAGCGTCCAAAATGGTGGGCGGCGGCGAAAAAACTTCGGTTAAAGTGCCTGTGGCAAAAATCAAATCAGGTGATTACGCGTTTTTCTGTTCTTTCCCAGGACACGAAATGAAAATGCGTGGTAAATTAGCCGTGAAATAAACCATTTTGCTGATAAAAATCGAACAGGTATTTTGCTTGTTCGATTTTTTTATTGAATAATCAGTAATGGGGTTATATATTATCAACTGATTGATAATATATAGTAAAATTCTTTATGCTAAATTGTTATATTTAATTTAATAAGGGAATATTTGACATTTTTTAATTGAGCGTTCAAAATAAAAAATTGAATATTATTATTCAATAAAATTTGAGAAAATAAAAAATAGAATGTTATTGCAAAATGCAGTAACGCTGTGTTGGGCAGTTTTTTCAGGCTGCCTGAAATTTGTTTTTTCAAATATTTTTAATCAATTAAGGACACAAGTGATGAAAAAAACTGTTTTGGTATCCATGTTGGCGTTGGCATTGATTGCCTGCTCGCAAAGCGAACAAACCACACAACCTGCTCCTGCTCCTGCGGCGGAAAAACCTGCGGCTGAACCTGTAACGCAAGCAGAACCTGCTGCTGCGGCAGAAACGCCTGCGGCGGAACAAGTAACGCAAGAGCAACCTGCTCCTGCGGCGGAACCTGTACCTGCGGCTGAACCCACTCCTGGACCTGCTCCTGCGGCTGAACCCACTCCTGAACCTGCTCCTGTGGCAACGGGTTGTTCTTTTGACTTAAAAGGTACAGACGCGATGACTTACATAGACGCGGCAGGCAATGCCGTGCCTGAAATTGTAGTGCCTGCTTCTTGTGCGGATTTCACCATCAATTTGGAACACGCAGGCAAAATGCCGAAAGCGGGTATGGGACACAATGTGGTGATTGCCAAAGCGGACGATGTGAAAGCCGTAGCCCAAAATGGGATTAAAGCAGGGCTAAAAGGCGATTATTTACAAGCCGATGACCCGAAAGTGGTGGCAGCGTCTAAAATGGTGGGCGGCGGCGAAAAAACTGCGGTTATCATTCCTGTGGCAAAAATTAAAGCGGGCGGTTATGACTTCTTCTGCTCGTTTCCAGGACACGAAATAAAAATGCGGGGTAAATTAGCCGTTAAATAAGCGTTTTGTGTTAGAAACAACGGCAGTTTATTGCCGTTTTTTTGTGGGCATAACCGTTTGTTTCAGGCTGCCTGAACGCGGTTATTTGATAATAATTTTTTATCAATACAAAAAATAAATGATATATTCATTTTGTATTAAATAAGCATTTTATAATATAAATTTCGGCTAATTGTATCAATCGTTTTCGTATTTTGTTATTAACATTAAATCAGCATTTTGTTAGAAAAAAACTATTTTTCCATTAGTGTTTTTTTT
>JAFWTP010000033.1 GCA_017518845.1 Neisseriaceae bacterium | reverse complement strand
CAGAAGAGCCAGACGGACCCGCACCAATAATGGCAACATCAAATTGTTCGCTCATTTTATTTTATCTCCATAAAAAAAACACTTTTCAGGCAGCCTGAAAAATGTTGATGATACCGAAAGATACAATAAAAAACTTTTATCTAAATCAAGTTGTGTGTTGTGAAATTATCAAATAGTTTCAGGCAGCCTGAAAATGGATATGAAAACGCATGGGCAAAAAGATTGCCATACCTATTTCGTAGGCTCGCAACGACAATACCGTTGGCGACAGGTCGCTAACGGCTAACTGTCGGCTTAGCCACTTTACGGCTACTAAAACTTTTTTATCAACATAAATTTATGATAAATTCATCATAAAACATATAGTTATAAAATAACTTTTGGTAAAAATTTTTTAAGTACTTGTTTTTTGAAAAACGAAAATCGCTGAATTTTTAATTCAATACGAGATGAGATATTTTGTTTTTTCATTTCTCACAAAGACACGGAGAACACGGAGAATAATTCAAAACAGTCACAGGCAATGAGCCACAGACAGTATCAATAATACGGCAAGGCGAAATAACGCATGAGTGTTTTGAAGTTGTTTGACTATATAAACACTTAACCTTACGCTCCGTGTTCTCCGTGTCTTTGTGAGAGATAATAAAAAACCGTTGTGAAGAACAAAATAATATTTTTTCAGGCAGCCTGAAAGTTACGCTTCGCCCACTTTCTGCACAATCAAAATATGCAGGCGGCGGTGATCGACTCTGGCAACGGAGAATTGCCAGCCGTCTATCAGCACTTTTTCGCCTTTTTCAGGCAAGCGGTCTAATTCGGCTAACACCAAGCCGCCTACGGTATCCACTTCTTCGTTGCTGAAATCAGTTTGGAAAAATTCATTAAATTCAACAATTTCCGTAACCGCATTCACACGAAAGCGTCTGCCGTCAATCGGCAGAATATTTTTGGTTTCATCGCTGTCGAACTCATCTTCAATTTCGCCGACAATCGCTTCCAAAATATCTTCAAACGAAATCATACCCGAAATGCCGCCGTATTCATCGACAACCATAGCCAAGTGAATATGGTTGTTGCGAAACTCTTTTAATAGAATATTCAAAGGCTTACTTTCAGGCACAAATGTGGCAGGACGAAGGAGTGATTGAAAATCTACTTTTTCAGGGTGCCTGCAAAATCGTAGCAAATCTTTGGCGTGCAGAATACCCAAAACTTCATCACGATCGCCGCCGATAACGGGTAACCTTGAATGAGCGGTATCAATCACATAATCAATAATTTTTTCGGGACTATCGTCCATTTTCACCACATTCATTTGGGCACGCGGCACCATTGCGTCCCGCACTTCCAAATCGGCAAACGCCAAAACCCGTTCTAATAAATCGGCAGTGTCTTTATTGACCACGCCATTATCTTCGGCAGACCGCAACAGCCGCAAAACTTCCGCAGAAGATTCGGGCGTGTCCGACACTATGCGGTGAAACAAGCGTTCAAAAAACGAAGGCTTACTCTCGTCAGAGTCCATTAGATTTCCTTGTAAGGATTTTGATAGTTCAAAGACTGCATTATAGCAATTTCTGCGGCTTCCATAACTTTTGCGTCTTCATCGTTAATATGGTCAAAGCCTGCAATGTGCAGCACGCCGTGAATGGTTAAATGGGCATAATGGGCAATTAAATCCTTGCCCTGCTCGACTGCTTCTTTTTCAACCACTTGCGGACAGATAATTATATCGCCAAGCAATTTTTCAGGCTGCCTGAAATCCGCACCTAACTCAAAACTCAACACATTAGTCGCATAATCCTTGCCGCGATATTGCTGATTATAGGCTCGTGCGGCTTCTTCATCGCACACAAGCAAAGAAATTTCCGCTTGTTTATCAATAAATAACAAAGCCTGTTTTATCCATTGATAAAACTGCTTTTCTTTGGGCGTGGTGTGTTGCGATTGTTTGGTCAGCGAAAAAAATAATCGCTGTGGTTTGTGGCGTTTTTTGGCGGTTTTCATCATATTTATCCATTTTCAGGCTGCCTGAAATCATAACATATAATCCTTGTCTGCAAACAAAACAAACTGCTATTTCGCCCACCTGAAATAATTTCATACAAAATAATAACGCGTTAGCGTTATAATATACCCTTTTTAACGGCAACCATTTCATCAAACTATGAATCTCTCACTGCCCCGCCACGAAAAAATTGTTGGCTTAATCCGTGAAAACGGCTTTATGTCGATTGAAGAATTGGCAAAACAATTAGATGTAACGCCACAAACCATTCGCCGCGATATTAACCAGTTAAGCGAAGAAAAAATCCTGCGGCGTTATCACGGCGGTGCGACTTTGGGCAGTTCCATTGAACACGAAGATTATTTCTATCGCAAAAGCAAGTTACAAAGCGAAAAAGCCCATATTGCGGAAATGATTGCCGAACACATTCCTGATGATTCATCGCTGTTTTTAAGCATTGGCACCAGTGTGGAAGCGGTTGCCAAAGCACTCACGCAATGTCGCAAAAATTTAACCATTATCACCAATAATATTCATGTGGCGTCCATTGTGAGCGTGCGTCCCGATTACACCATTATGATAACTTCGGGCGTTGTTCGCCCCGCAGACGGCGGCATTACAGGCGTGGCAACGCTGGATTTTATCAATCAGTTTAAAGCCGATTATGCCATTATCAGCGTGGCGGCAGTGGAAACAGACGGTTCGCTGTTGGATTTTGACTATAAAGAAGTATGCGTTGCCCAAGCAATGATGGAAAACGCACGGTTAAAATACTTAATCGCCGACCACAGTAAATTTGGCAGAAATGCTTTGGTGCGTTTGGGGCATATCAGCGATTTTAACTCTGTTTTCACCGACCAAAAACCCACAGATTCTCTGACCAACCGAATGAACGCCGCAGGCGTGCGGTGCTATTTGGCGGAAAATGGGGGGTGAGAATAGTGAGCAGTTAGAAGTGAGCAGTTATTATGTCAAGCCTTATCAGGCTTGACGGCTTTATTTTAGATAACACTTCGATTATCTTTCTGGCTGCCTGAAATAAACTCGAAGCGTTACCTAAAATAAAACTGTCCTGCCAAAAGGCAGGACAAAATAACTGCACACTTCTCACTGCTCATTGCTCACTGTCTCGCCGACTCCTGAAACACTTCCAATGTATCCAAGTTAATGGCGGTTAGTTCGCCGCCCCATACGGCTCCTGTGTCCAAGCCGATGACATTTTTGTCGATATGCAAGCCCAATGCCGACCAGTGTCCGAAAATAATCGTATCGTTGCTGTGGCGGCGGTTGGGTGCGTCAAACCACGCTTGGCGATTGTCGGGAATATCGCCATACACTGATTTAAAATCGAAGTCTAACTTATTGTTTTTACTGATAACTCTCATTCTGGTCATCACATTAGTAATCAGCCGCAATCTGTCCATACCTTTCAGCGACTTATGCCAGCGGTTAGGCGTATCGCCATACATTTGGGCAAAAAACTTGCGACAATCATTGCTTTGCAAAACGCTTTCCACTTCACTGGCTAACGACAGTGCTTGTTTGCCTGTCCATTGTGGCAGCAAACCCGCATGCACCATTAAATGCTTGTGCCGACACCGCATTAAGGGCTGACGGCGTAGCCAATCTGCCAAAACACGGCAATCGGGGGCATTTAAAATATCGTCTATCGTATCGCCTTTTTTGGGTTTATTTTTTCCGTAAATAATTGATAATAAATGCAAATCGTGATTACCCAAAATGGTGTGTATGCAATCGGTATTGTCTTTCACAAAACGCAGTGTTTGCAAAGACGCATCGCCACGATTGACAATATCGCCTGTCAGCCACAGCGTATCGGTGCTGCGGTTAAAGTCGATTTTGTGCAACAAGCGTGTAAAGGTGTGAAAACAACCTTGTATGTCTCCGATGGCATAGTGTGCCATTGCATTCTGCTCCGTTTGCTGTGTGTTGATTTGAACTTGGTATTATAACCCTTTCAGGCTGCCTGAAAAAAAATCATTCAATATAAAAATACAAAACTTGGTGTGTTTAGGCGTAATAGATTGCGTTATTCATAATTCAATTCCTTTATTGAACAGTTGGTTGAAAAACTTGTTTAACAAAATCAAGTCGAGAGATATTATCACCACAACTTTTTATACCTCCACCACCATAAAAACTTGCCAAAAATTGATTAAATTTACTACCGCTATAACCAAAAGATATATTTTTAGCAATAATAGATTTATCTTTTCTATCTATGATAATCATATCACGGCTATTTATAAAAGTTTCAATATAAATATATCTACTTTTTGGATTTACATTGTTAATAACATCATTTTTTGTAAATCTATTGACACTATATTTGTCATAATCAATATTGAGTAACATACTATATCCATTTTCAATATAATTATTCTTATTTTTATCGTCATAAATATCAAAATCACCAATAATTTCCTCAAAAAAATCAAATTTATAAATAATATCATTAGGTACAAATGCTGGTCTATATAACGATAAAAACCCATCAACATTATCCACAGTTTTATAAATTTTCAATCCTGCTTCTTTTTTGCATAATTGTTCAAATTGTTTTTTAGTATAAATTTCATCAGCAATAAAAAATAAAACAGTTGCCACCTCAATAAAAACACCTAAATAAGTGGTATATTTTCTATACTTTTGTTCCTGTCCTTTTGCTTTACCAATTTTACCGACAATCCAAACAATACCGCTCCACAAAAGAACCAGTAAAAATAAAAAGAAAATCAAACCAATCAATAACATAATAAAAACCTTTCAGGCTGCCTGAAAACCAAAATCAATAACCATATTTTTATAAAAAATCACATGTGTAATCATTCATAAAAATATAATTCAATAATGCGTGGGCAACAAGTTGCCCACCCTACGCTTGCTGCTCACTTCTCACTACTCACTTCTCACTGCTCACTGTATTCAGGCTGCCTGAAAGAATAAATTTTTTCTTCGCACACAAATGCGTCTAATGCCCTATCGTGTTGTTCTATAATAATTTTATCAACCATTTGGCAAGCAAAGCCTATACCTACCGTGTGCGGTTTGCCGTGTTTGGTGAAAGATAGCGATGTATCATAAAATCCGCCGCCTTGCCCCAAGCGAAAACCGTTTTTATCGATGCCAATCAAAGGAATCAACGCCACAGCCATATCTTCAATACGGTATTTCTTGGCGTGGCGTTGATTTTTTCTGCTCCATTTTATAAACCACAGGCGGCGGCTGTTTTTATCTATAAGTGGTTCAAATATTTGTATTTTTTTCTTTAAGGCAGCCTGAATAAACACCGACAAATCCACTTCACTACCCACAGCCCGATACACGGCAATTTTACGATTTCTGTGCAAATACGCATTTAATTGCCGACAAATTTTTTCACTTGCCGCTTGATGAAAAGACACAGGCAAATTTTTGCGTTGATTGCGTAATTGTTGGCGTTGTTGGTGTTTATTCATTTGTTCAAACCTTTTTCAGGCTGCCTGAAACCTTTGCAAAACCTATTTATCTATATAATAAATGCAGATGTTATAGGGTGGGCAT
>JAFWTP010000032.1 GCA_017518845.1 Neisseriaceae bacterium | reverse complement strand
CAAGCCTACGCCTTGAAAAAGCGTTTGGCGGAACAAAATACCGACAGCATTGTGATTCCATACCGTTAAATCATCATAAGGAAAAAACGATGAAAATCAAACATATAATTACAGGATTAGCCTTATCTTTGTCTTTTATCACGGCAAATGCTGACGATTTGGCATTGGGCAAAGATTACACAGTTTTGCAAAAAACCATTCCACAACTTACCAAAGACAAAATCGAAGTATTGGAATTTTTTGCCTATACTTGTATTCATTGCAAAAATTTAGAACAAGAACTGTCAGGCAAAGTGCAAAATCTGCCTGCCGACTCGTATTTTCGCCCAGTGCATGTGGTGTGGGACGATGGTTACACCAATTTAGCCCGCATTTCGGCAGCGGTTAGTGCGTCTGGCACCAAAAAAGAAGCCAATCCTGCAATTTTTTCCGCCATTTTCGATAAAAATGTGGATTTACGCAATCCAACCGTATTCAAAACTTGGATTAACACACAAGGAGCATGGGGCAAAAAACTGTTAGACGCATACAACAGCCCCACCAATGTGGCAGAAGGTCAAGCAATGGAACGCATGACGCTGGAATACAATATCGACAGCACACCGCAAGTGATTGTGGGCGGCAAATACCGCATTAAATCATCAGGCAATTACGCCCAAGATATGCAAATATTGGATAAACTGATTGCCAAAGTGCGTCAAGAACGCAAAATGCCTGCCCCAGCGGCTAAACCAGCCACGCCGAAGCCCACAAAAGTATCGTTTTTAGGCACAGGTGCGTTGTTAGCCGCCAAAGCCAATGGCAAATAAACCGTAAAACAATATTTCAGGCAGCCTGAAAGTCATCATCATTCAAAGGACAACACCAAAATGATTACCGTCAGCACATTACATAAAATGAAAGCCACTGGCGACAAAATTGCCATGCTCACCTGTTATGACGCAACCTTTGCCGCTGCAATGGACGCGGCTGGCGTGGATATGTTGTTGATTGGGGATTCTTTGGGCATGGCTGTGCAAGGCAGAAGCAGCACCCTACCCGTTTCTTTGGACGATATGTGTTATCACACGGCATGCGTGGCACGCGGTGTCAAAAATGCGATGATTGTTGCCGATTTTCCCTTTGGTGTGGCACAGCAAAGCAAGGAACAAGCCTATCAAGCCGCTTGTCGCTTAATGGCAGCAGGTGCGGCTATGGTAAAAGCCGAAGGCGGCGAATTTATGGCAGAAACCACTGCCTTTTTAGAACAACGCGGCATTCCCGTGTGTGCTCATATTGGCTTAACGCCGCAGTGGGTGAATGCCTTTGGCGGCTATAAGGTGCAAGGCAAAACCGAAGATACAGCGGCACAACTTATCAAAGACGCAAAAGCCCACGATAACGCAGGGGCAAGCATTGTGTTAATGGAGTGCGTGCCAGCCGATTTAGCCCGCCAAATTACCCAAAGCGTGCATTGCCCCACAATCGGCATTGGTGCAGGTAAAGATTGCGATGGGCAAGTTTTGGTGATGCACGATATGTTATGGGTAACCGACAGCAAAAAAGCCCGCTTTGTAAAAAACTTTATGGCAGGCAAAGACAATATCCAAGCCGCCTTTGCCGATTATGTGCAGTCGGTGAAAAACGGCACTTTTCCAGCACAAGAACATTGGTTTTAAAGTTTCAGGCAGCCTGAAAAAGGAAGGATTGTATGAAACGCTATTTTGTCTATTCCATTTTGGCTATCTCTCTACTCTCTGCTTGTCAAAAACAAGATGAAACACGAACACAGTGCGAACAAGGAAATTTTAATAGTTGTTACGCTTATGGACTAAAATTCAGTCGTGGTACAGGTGTTAAAAGAAATATACACAAGGCATTGAATTATTTTGAAAAAGCATGCAATGGCACCGTAGCCAAAGCCTGTTCGCATATTGGTTTTTTATATCAAACAGGACAAGGGGTTGATAAAAATTACACCACTTCGGTTCAATATTACGAAAAAGGCTGTCGATTGGGTGATATTGGCGGTTGTAATAATGCAGGTTGGGTATATGAACAAAAAGATGACCCCATTTACAATATGGAAAAATAGCTTGCCATGTATCAATTAGCCTGCGAACAAAATGATATGTTAGCGTGCCAAAATACTGCTAATTATTATATTCGCACAAAAAACTATCCGCCTGCCCTGCCTTTTTTGGAAAAAATGTGCGATAAAAATAAAAAAGAAGGTTGTCGAGATTTAGGATTTATTCATTTCTTGTTACTTAAATCAGAAGACCATAAAACAAATATACAACACTCAATGGAATATTTAAAAAAAGCATGTGATTTAAAAGAAAGCATGTCTTGCGATTTATTAGGTTCAATCTATGCACAAAAAAATTTGGACGGCGTGAAACAAAATTTAGAACTTTCCCAAGAATATTTGAATAAAGCCTGCACATTAAATGACCAAAAAGCATGCGAAAAAGTTGATATTTTAGAGTTATATAAAAAACTCAAAACTTGGCAAGAAAACAATCAATCATCACAAGAGTCTTCTTAAAAATAATTTTTTCAGGCTGCCTGAAATAGTAATAAATCAATTAGTTACACACACACTTAACAGCACGCATAAAAATTTCTTATAAATAACACGGTATTACTTTCAGGCAGCCTGAACAAGGTAAAATATCTTCTTTTCAGGCAGCCTGAAACTTTTTTGATAAAGAAAAACATAATGGACGAACAACACACTTTTGACGATAACGCTTTATCGTCTGCGATTTTGCCGCCGAATTCGATTGAAGCCGAGCAGTCGGTTTTGGGCGGTTTGTTGATTGACAACAATTCGTGGGAAAAAATTGCCGATTTGCTGTCGGCAAACGATTTTTATCGCCGTGAGCATCGCATTATTTATCAAAGCATTGCCAAACTGATTGAATCCGCTCGCCCTGCCGATGTTTTAACGGTGCAGGACGATTTGCGTTCTAACGAAAAATTGGACGAAATCGGCGGTTTGCCTTATTTGGTGTCGATTAACCAAAATACGCCGTCTGCTGCCAACATTCGCCGTTATGCCGAGATTGTTCGCGAACGCTCATTATTGCGGCAATTAGCCGAAGCAGGTACGGAAATTGCCAATACTGCGTATCAGCCGCAAGGCAAAGACGCACAAAATATTTTGGACGAAGCCGAACAAGCTATTTTTCGCATTGCCGAAAATTCGCAACGCGCCAGACAAGGTTTTGTCGATATGCCGCCCTTGCTCACCGCCATTACCGACCGAATTCAAACCTTATACAATCGCAAAGATAATAACGAAATCACAGGCTTACCCACAGGTTTTGTCGATTTAGACCGCAAAACCGCAGGTTTGCAAGCAGGCGATTTAATTATTGTTGCGGGGCGACCGTCTATGGGGAAAACCGCTTTTGCAATGAATATTGCCGAAAACGCCGCCATTCAAAGCCACGCTCCTGTGGCGGTGTTTTCTATGGAAATGTCGGCAGAACAATTAGCCATGCGTCTATTGGGTTCAGTCGGCAAAATTGACCAAAATATTTTACGCACAG
The DNA here is from genome assembly GCA_017518845.1 of Neisseriaceae bacterium. Classification (GTDB taxonomy): domain Bacteria; phylum Pseudomonadota; class Gammaproteobacteria; order Burkholderiales; family Neisseriaceae; genus RGIG9985. The sequence continues at coordinate 1,002 of JAFWTP010000032.1, read as the reverse complement.
GCCGCTTGCAGGACGAGCATTGGGACAAATTAGGTTACGCCACCACGCAATTAGCAGACGCACCGATTTTTATTGACGAAACGCCCGCTCTCACGGCTTTGGAAATTCGCACCCGTTGCCGCCGTTTGGCAAGACAGCACAATGGCAAATTGGGTTTGATTGTGATTGAATACCTGCAACTGATGTCAGGTTCAGGCAGAAGCGATAATCGCACCGCAGAATTGGGCGAAATTTCCCGTTCCTTAAAAGCATTGGCAAAAGAATTGGGCGTACCTGTGATTGCCTTATCGCAACTTTCGCGTGCGGTTGAGCAACGCACCGACAAACGCCCGATGATGTCAGATTTGCGTGAATCAGGAGCGATTGAACAAGACGCGGACTTAATCATCTTTATGTATCGCGATGCCTACTACAACGAAGCCACAGAACACAAAGACTTGGCAGAAGCGATTATCGGCAAACACAGAAACGGTCCCACAGGAAAAGTGTATCTCACCTTTATTGGACAGTATGCTCGTTTTGAAAATGCGGCGTTTAGTGATAGCGGTTTATCCGCCCCATACCATAAAACACAGCAACACAAAAACGCGAAAAATTAGCAAGATTTGGCAATAAAAAATGGTTTCAGGCTGCCTGAAAAGAAATTTTTTCATATATTTCTTGCAAAAAATAAAAATCACGGTATAATCCACACTCTAATTTTTCCGTTTCTTGCCGATTTAGCTCAGTTGGTAGAGCAGCTGACTTGTAATCAGAAGGTCGAGGGTTCAACTCCTTTAATCGGCACCAATAAAAAAAGCAGTGTTATTCAACATAACACTGCTTTTTTTCTGTTTCAGGCTGCCTGAAACCTTTGCAAAATTTGTTTTGAAACGAAAAATTCAACCTGCCGTAGGGTGGGTTTCCAACCCACCATTTGTCCGACAGGACAAAATAAATAATTTTCAAATAATTATGAAACCACAGGTTTTTGGTGGGTTGAAAACCCACCCTACGGCGGTT
>JAFWTP010000031.1 GCA_017518845.1 Neisseriaceae bacterium | reverse complement strand
TATTGAAGAACAATCGGTGCGTCTTGTGGGCGTGGAAGCAGGCGGCTTGGGCATGGAAACGCTTGATAAACACGCCGCTCCGATTTCGTCCAACAGTCCTGTGGGCGTTTTGCACGGCTTTAAAAGTTATTTAATGCAGGACGAAAACGGACAAGTTTCAGCCACACATTCAGTATCCGCAGGTTTGGATTATCCAGGTGTGGGACCCGAACACGCTTATTTACACAAAATCGGACGCGTAGAATACACGGCAGTCAATGACAAAGCCGCCTTGTCCGCATTCCACGATTTATGCCGCTATGAAGGCATTATCCCTGCATTAGAAAGCAGCCACGCTTTGGCGTGGGCAATTCAAAACGCCCCCAAAATGAGCAAGGATAAAATTATTTTGGTGAATTTATCGGGCAGGGGGGATAAGGATATTAACACTGTGGCAAAGTTGTCAGGGATTGAGTTAAGTTGATTTTTGGCTTTGCTTAAAAATATTGATATATAGGGAAAAACCATGAAATCTCGCATTTTAACGACATTTTCACTGCTTTTAGCAACAAATACTGCATTTTCAGCCGATGTGCTGCCTGAAAAAAATTTCGACATTGCCACGCCTGATTTGCAGAAAAAACAGGCAGAAACGGCTGTGCCACAAACGGCAGAACAAAGCAAAACGGTGAATATGACGGCGGAAGAATTGATTGCCCAGCCTGAACTTTTAACCCGCGTTTTGGATTCGCAGTTAATGTTAGGTAATGCAGAAAATGTGGCGTTTTTGTTGCCTATGTACAAAAAAATCAACAATCCAGACCCTTTGTTAATTTTGTATTCCGAAGCCGTTGTAGCAGAAAGTCGTGGCGATATGAAAACCGCCATTCGCTATTATCGCGAAATTTTGTCGCAAAATCCTGATTTAACGCCCACTCGCTTTCGTTTGGCAGCGGCTTTGTTTGCCGATAATCAAGACGAAGCAGCAGATGACCAGTTTCAAAAAGTATTAGCCGACCCAAACCTGCCACCCGAAGTGTCCGCCTTAACGCAACAATACAAAGAAGCCTTGCAAAAACGCCAAGCGTGGTCGTTTTCGGGCTATATTCAATATTTGCAGGACGGCAATATCAATAACGCCCCAAAAGAAAGAGAATATCAGGGCTGGGAAACTGCCAAGCCTGAAAAAGCACACGGTGTGGGTTATGGCGTGAGCGTGGGTAAAGATACGCCTTTGCCCAAGGGGCATTTTTGGCGAATTGCAGCGGACGCAGACGGTGAATTTTACTGGGATAACCATAAATACGATGAACTCACCGTGCGGGTTAGCACAGGCGGCGGACACAAAAGTTTGAAAAGCGAAATCGCCGTTTTGCCGTTTTTTGAAAAAAAATGGTATGGCGGCAAAACTTACGCCCACACACCTGGTTTGCGTGTGTCTGCCAAACATAATCTCAACGCTAACTGGCAAGTTTCGGCGGCAGTGGAAGCCAGCCGCAAAAAACAAAAGCAATATCAATATTTGAATGGTAATTCTTATTTAACTTCGCTAACTGCCATTTATATGCCTAATCCGCAACGCTATTTTGTTGGCGGCGTGGATTACAGCGGCGAAACCGCCGAAGACGATTCGGACGCATACAATCGCTTGGGCGGTCGATTAGGCTGGGGTGAAGAATGGGGCAAGGGCGTTTCCACATTTATTTTATTGGGTGCGGCACACCGCAAATATAAAGCAGACGCTTTTTTATTAGACGAACCACGCCGCAACAAAGAATACACGGTGAATGCGTCCGTGTGGTTGCGTAATGTGCATTTTTACGGCATTACGCCGCGATTGACTTTCCGCTATCAACGCTTTGACAGCAACCACTTTGCCTACGATTATCAAAAAGCCAAAGCGTTTATTGAGTTGAATAAAACTTTTTAAATATTGTTTCAGGCAGCCCATTTCGTCATTGCGAGCCAGCAGTGTGTTGTTAGCGACTTATCGCTTACAACCACGCTGTTGCGAGACTGCCAAAGGCAGGTGTGGCAACCCCATAGCACGGTGTGGTGATTGCTACGCCGTGTTTTACACGGCTCGTAACGACATATCCGTAAGCGGTAAAGTTGCTAACGGCTAATTGTCGTCTCCTAAAAGGATTCAGCAAGCCGCAGGTTGAGCGTTTCAGAACCCTGTTTTAAGGTAGCCTATCCCAAAAAACGGACGCAATACAAAATGATTAAAGGCAACCTGAAAAGACTTTTTGCGATACGCCGTTGTATTTGATAGGCTGAAACCTTTGCAAAACCTATTTATCTGTATAACAAAGGCAATCGTTATAGGGTGGGCTGACCAGCCTACCAGCCGCCCGATAGGGCGGAATTTTTTTAAATATCAATAAGTAATCAACGCCTATCGGCGTTATTGGTGGGTAGCCTGCCCACCCTATAACGGACGCTTTTTTGTTTCAAATTGAGTTTTGCAAAAGTTTCAGGTTACCCTAAAATTGTTTTTAACTTTGCTTATCGCTTATTTAAAAATAATTTTAGGAGATTGCTTCGCCTTGCTGTGGCAAAGCTCGCAATGACGAGTTAGGTTTTCAGGCAGCCTGAAAAATAAAAATCCCATTCGTTTGAATGGGATTTTTCACTTAAATAATCAACAGATTATTGTTTGTTAGCACCGAATGCACCTTGCAGTTTTTGGTTTTTATCAGCAAAAGAACCTGCCAAATTTTGGGCATTGTTGCCGTAGAACTTACCTTGATTGTTGTCGCCTTTAAAGGTGTTGCCTGTGATTGTGGAAGAAATAGAGATGTCTTTAACAGCAGTTGTTGTGTTGCTGTTAGAGTCTTGCCAGTTAGACAATTTTCCTGTCAATTTCTTGTTGGCAAAATTGACATCAAATGATGCTTCACCCGTAACATAGTCCGTTGTTGTAGGTAAAATGCCAATCGCATAGCCTTTATAGGTTGCAGTGCCTGTTGTTGGCATGTTGGTAGTTGGCTCACCTTGATAGAAGACAGTTATAGTGCGGTCTTTTGTACCATTTACAAAGCCATAACGAGCGTATGCTGTACCACTTGCTCCACTATTACCGCCTACGACAAGTTGGGTGTCGCTTGTTTTGTTTTTGTAAAATCTTCCTACATTGAGAGTCATATTTGACGGATAAATTTCCATTTCTTGACCATTAACGGAAACTTTATTAAATTTATCGGCAGTATCACGAGAACCAGTGGCAGAAGCCGATTTGAAAGTTGTTTCTTTTGAACCACTTGCAACAGTGGGTGTTGTCCAACGAGATTCTTGTGCAGGTTCATACGCTTTGGGGTCAGTTGTCGGTGTCGGAGTTGGAGTTGGTGTCGGGTTTGGGTTGGTTGGTTGATTAACTTGTACAGGAGCGTCTTCATCGCCGCCGCCGCCGCAAGCGGTTAATGCCAAAAGAGAAGCAGTGGTTAATGCCAAAACAAGTTTGTTCATAGTTTTATTCCTTTCAAAATGAACAAGGGTTGATAAAAGTCAAATTTCAACTCCATTATCCATTAACCGCACAAAAAACAGCAAGAAAATAGGAGAATTATTTTGGGTGTGATTGATGAAAATAT
>JAFWTP010000030.1 GCA_017518845.1 Neisseriaceae bacterium | reverse complement strand
GATATGCGTCCGTTGTTTGAAACCATTTTAAAATATACGCCTGACCCTGCGGGCAGTCCTGACGCACCTTTGCAGTTGCAAATTTCGCAGTTAGATTATTCTTCTTACACAGGGCGATTGGGCATTGGACGAATTTTGAACGGAAAAATCAAGGCTGGACAAACCGTTGCGATTATGAATGAAAATCAGCAAATCGGACAAGGTCGTATCAATCAACTGTTGGGTTTCAAAGGGTTGGAACGCGTGCCATTAGACGAAGCCGCGTCAGGCGATATTGTCATCATTTCGGGCTTGGAAGACATTGGCATTGGCGTTACCGTGTGCGATAAGGATAATCCGCAGGGCTTGCCTATGCTTACCGTTGATGAACCTACGCTGACGATGGATTTTATGGTGAATACTTCGCCTTTGGCAGGCACAGAGGGCAAGTTTGTAACCAGCCGCCAAATTCGCGAACGCTTGGATAAGGAACTCTTAACAAATGTGGCTTTGCGTGTGGAAGATACGGCAGACGCTGATGTCTTCCGTGTTTCAGGCAGGGGTGAGTTGCATTTGACCATTCTGTTAGAAAATATGCGGCGTGAGGGCTATGAACTCGCCGTGGGCAAACCGCGTGTTTTATATAAAGAAATTGACGGTGTGAAGTGCGAGCCGTATGAAAACTTAACCGTTGATGTGGAAGACAACACGCAAGGTGCGGTGATGGAAGAATTGGGCAGACGGCGTGGCGAATTGGTGAATATGGAGAGTGACGGCAACGGCAGAACGCGTTTGGAATATAAAATTCCAGCAAGGGGTTTAATCGGTTTTCAAAACGACTTTTTAACCATGACACGCGGTTCAGGCTTGATGAGCCATGTGTTTGACGAATATGCCCCAGTTAAACCCGATTTACCTGGCAGACGCAACGGCGTTTTGGTGTCGCAAGAACAAGGCGAAGCGGTTGCCTATGCCTTGTGGAATTTGGAAGACAGGGGCAGAATGTTTGTATCACCTGGCGAAAAAATTTACGAAGGTATGATAGTCGGCATTCACAGCCGTGAAAACGACTTGGTTGTTAATCCTTTGAAAGGCAAAAAATTAACAAATGTGCGTGCCGCAGGCAAAGACGAAGCGGTAACACTCACACCGCCTGTGCAACTGACATTAGAAAGTGCGGTTGAATTTATTGACGATGACGAATTAGTGGAAATTACCCCACAAAACATTCGCTTACGCAAACGCTATTTAACCGAGTTAGAACGCAGACGGAATTTGCGTAAAGAAGATTGATAAATTCCCCCGCACGGTAAGTGCTTTCAGGCAGCCTAAAAGAAATAAAAAACGCCATGTAATAAACCATTACATGGCGTTTTATTTTTTATTTTCAACTCATTAACACAATCCGCCATTGACAGAAATCACCTGCCGTGTAATATAGCCTGATTGTTTGTGCATTAAAAAACGCACGGTATGGGCTATTTCGTCTGCATTGCCCATTCTACCCATAGGAATGGCTTTGAGAATTTCTGCCACAGGCACATTTTCGTCAATAATTTCCGTTTCAATTAAACCTGGTGCCACGCAATTTACCGTAATTTTGCGTTTGGCTAATTCCACTGCCAATGCTTTGGCGGCTCCAATTAAACCTGCTTTGGACGCACTGTAATTAACCTGCCCACGATTGCCGATAATGCCTGATACCGATGAAATACACACAATGCGTCCATTATCGCGGCGGCGAATCATTGGCATAATAATGGGGTGCAAAACATTATAAAAACCGTCTAAATTAGTGTGAATTACTTTATCCCAATCTTCATCAGAAAAAGCAGGAAAAGCATTATCGCGTGTTAAGCCTGCATTTAATACCACACCGTAATATGCTCCATATTTTTCAATATCTTGCGTTAAAATTTGTTTTGTATTTTCACGCTCGGAAACATCAAATTGCAATATTCTGACATTTCTGCCCATTGCCTTAATTTCTTCTGACACTTTTTTAGCGTCATCAATGCGATTTCTACAATGCAATATAATATCAAAACCGTCTTCGGCTAATGCTAATGCAATCGCTTTACCTATTCCACGCGATGAACCTGTTATTAAAATGGTTTGATTCATTATTTTATTCCTTATATTATTTTTCAGGCAGCCTGAAATAATAAATAAAAACAATCCCCAAAAATAATATTCAGGGATTGTTATTAACCTATCAATTATTTACTTTTTTTCTCTGAAACTGCCCGATAGGCTTGTTCAGGGTGCGTTAAATCTTGCGGATAACGCAATAATAATTGCCCACTATTGACCATTGGCGTTAAATGCAAGGTTTCTAATTGAGTGGTTTTGTACTTCAAAATATCCGCGATTGCCGCAGGTTCTGCCCAGTCGGCACACAACAGCACAATCGCTTCACGGATTTGGGCTTTGGGCGAAGACGGATTGGTTTGTGTGATTAAATTTTGCACTTTAACAGGCATTTTGTCGGTGTTAATGGGGGTGAATTTGCGTTCCACAATCACCACAGGCGGCACTTCTTCGTCTGAAACTTTTTTCTTTTTGCTTTCCGTTTTTTTCGGCGGTGTGGGTAAATCCAAAGGCAAAGTTTCAGCGGGTTTAACGCTTTCCTTTTTGGGCGTATCTGCCTTTTTTTCAACCACTAACGGGGCTTTTTCTGCCGTTTCTTTTTTGGGTGTTTCTGCCTTTTTTTCAACCACTAATGG
>JAFWTP010000002.1 GCA_017518845.1 Neisseriaceae bacterium | reverse complement strand
TCATCATATTGCAGTAGAGTCCCACAGTGGTTTGTTTGCCTTGGGTAAACGCCTTAGCGAAATCCTTGTCGATGTGAATGATAGCATATGCGTCTTGACGTTCTAATAGAGAGTACGCCTCGGTCATATTAGTGCAGCATTGCACAACCTTTACATCGGGCGTGGCGTCTACCTTGCGCAAAAAATCGCGACTAAGCGACGATTTGCTGTCGTCAACTGCCACCACAGGCACATCGCGTTGCACTTCGGGAGTGTACACGTAAGCATAAATAATAGGGTAGGCGAGGGGCAGGATAACAACAAATAGGATAATGCCCACATCGTGAAAAACGGTTTGCAACTCGTCGTACCAAATTTTAATGATGTTCATTTTTGTGCGTTGATTAAAACAGTGCAAATATAATTAATATGCTCCAATATTGTAGCATTTTGGCTCTAAATTGTCAAACTTTGCCGTTATATGCTCCAAAATTCATTTTCCTCCAAACATTATTACTTGTCAAAACCGCAAAAAAAATATGCATTTTGACAAAAAATAAATTTTATTAGTTGTCAAAATTGAAGATTTTGACCTATTTGTAACCGAATTGTAGCCGTTTTTTTTGTTTATCTGTTATGGTTTTGCTGTAATTTCGCAGCGTATTAAAACATAATGGAATGACTATAAACATTGTTTTAAGGCTTCTTGGTGCGTTGGCACTGCTGATTTATGGTATGAAGACTATGAGCGACGCTCTCCAAAAAATGGCGGGCTCTGGTCTTAGGCATATTCTCGGTCGTATGACCTCAAACCGCTTTACAGGTATGCTCACAGGCACTTTTGTAACGTGCGCGGGGCAGTCGTCGTCGGCAACAACGGTTATGACTGTTTCGTTTGTTTCGGCGGGATTACTCACTCTGGCTCAGGCTATTTCGGTGATAATGGGCGCAAATATCGGCACTACGCTTACGGCGTGGATAATGTCGTTTGGATATAATGTAGACCTTACCAATGTGGTTTTTCCCTCGTTTCTTGTGGGTATTGTGTTGATTTACAGGCGAAAGCATAGAACTGCGGGCGATTTCTTGTTTGGACTTGCCTTTATGTTTTGGTCGCTTGTGGTGCTCAACGGGGCTGGTAGGGATATGGATATGCAGCACAACACTTCGGTTGTGGGTTTCTTTGCTTCGTTTGATACTGGAAGTTACCTTACGATATTTGTTTTTTTGCTTGCCGGCACTATTATTACTTGCCTTGTGCAGTCGTCGGCGGCAGTTATGGCGATAACCATTTTGCTGTGTTCCACTGGCGTTCTTCCAGTCTATATGGGCATAGCGTTGGTGATGGGCGAAAACATCGGCACCACTGCCACAGCCAATCTTGCGGCACTTGGGGCGGGCATTGAGGCTCGACGGGCGGCGTTGGCTCACCTATTGTTTAATGTTTTTGGTGTGATATGGGTTTTGGCTGTGTTTTATCCGTTTGTGAATATGGTTTGCTCGTTTGTGGGCTACAATCCGGCAGAGTCGGGTCAGGCAGAGCGTCTGCCTGTGGTGCTTGCAATGTTTCACACCTGCTTTAATGTGCTGAATACTGCGCTATTGATAGGCTTTGTGCCTGTTTTAGAGCGTATTGTGTGCCGCATTTTGCCCAATAAAAATGCGTCTAAGCCAGTTTCGTCGCTTAGGTTTATAAGTAGCGGACTTATGGCAACTCCCGAAATATCTGTTTTTCAGGCACAAAAAGAGGTTGTTCTTTATGCCGAACGTATGCAGCGGATGTTTGGAATGGTGTGCGTTTT
>JAFWTP010000029.1 GCA_017518845.1 Neisseriaceae bacterium | reverse complement strand
TACGGGCTTTCAGGCAGCCTGAAAGCCTTGCCGTCATTGCGAGATTTGATAAAATCAAATCGAAGCAATCTCCTAAAAATCCGCAAGGATTTTTAGGGTAGCCTATCCAAGATAACGGCAATGCAGAATGATTTTCAGGCAGCCTGAAACTGATTTTTTCAAAGGAAATTAACATGAACAGCAATCAAGAATTAACTGCAAACGAAATTAGCGAATGGAGAAAAATCATTCCTGAATTAAATGAATTGAATAATAATGAAGAAATTTGTCAGTATTTGCACAATCTAACAGATTTAGAATGTGAGCATATTTCTGTATTACCTGAAAGTATTGGTAAATTATTTAATTTAGAATACTTAACTTTAAGAAACTGCGAACAGTTAATAACACTACCTGAAAGCATTGGTCAATTAAGTAAATTAGAACAATTAAGTTTGATTTGGTGCGATAATTTTGTTGAATTTCCGCAAAGTATTTGCGAATTAAAAAAGTTGCTTATATTGGAATTGCATGGTTCTAAAAAGATAATTCAATTACCTGAAAATATAAGTAAATTAAAAAAATTAGAAAATTTGGATTTAATGGATTGTGAAAATCTAACCACGCTACCTGAAAATATTGGTCAATTACGCAAATTAAAAGTTTTATTTTTGCGTGGTTGTAAAAATTTAACTGAATTACCCGAAAGTATTGGACAATTAAAAAATTTAACAGGATTAATATTACAAGGGTGTCAATCAATAACAAAACTACCCGAAAGTGTTGAGCAATTACAAAATTTATATATATTGGATTTAAAGCGTTGCAGAAGTTTAACAAAGTTACCCGAAAATATAGGAGAATTAAGTAAATTACAAATTATTGGCTTACATGATTGTGTTAATTTAACTACACTGCCTAAAAATATAAGCAAATAAAAAATTGAAATTTCCTATTTAAAAACTTATATCTTTCAGGCAGCCTGAAACGGTCAATCTACCTAAACGACAAGGGGATTGCCACGATTTGAACGAAAGTTCAAATCTCGCAATGACGGTTTTTTATTTCAGGCAGCCTGAAAGGATAGATTTTTTAAATATCACACGGATTGAATTTTGCTTGACAGCAAAATCTTTAAAATAATAGAAACGGCGTTAGCCGTTTCCAATCCGTGTGATAATAAAAAAACAAAATGATTACAGCAAATTAAATATCTTTCAGGCAGCCTGAAAATGAACAACACCGACTTATTCCAAACCGAGCCCGCTGCTCCATTAGCCGAACGCATGCGTCCCAAAACCATTGATGAAGTTGTGGGGCAGCAACATTTAGTGGGCAAAAATCGCCCCTTACGCCTTGCTATTGAAAGCGGCAAGCCGCATTCGATGATTTTGTGGGGGCCGCCTGGTGTGGGCAAAACCACGCTGGCACGGCTCTTTGCGGACGCGTTTGCCGCTCAATTCCTGCCCCTGTCGGCGGTGTTTTCAGGCGTAAAAGATATTCGTGAAGCCGTAGAAAAAGCACAAATTGCTTTATCTCGCAATCAGCAAACCATTCTTTTTGTTGATGAAGTTCATCGTTTTAACAAGTCGCAACAGGACGCTTTTTTGCCGTATGTGGAAAACGGTTTGTTTTTCTTTATCGGGGCGACTACGGAAAATCCGTCTTTTGAAGTCAATTCTGCCCTATTGTCTCGCTCGCGAGTTTATACGCTTAACGCATTGAATACAAACGATTTATTGATTTTATTGGATAAAGTTTTCAGACTGCCTGAATATGCCGATTTGCACATGGATCATGACACACGGCAATATTTATGCGAATTGGCAGACGGCGATGCAAGGCGTTTGTTGAATATGGCAGAACAACTTTTTACCGCCGCAAAAACGCAACAAATTCAAACACTTGATAATACATTTTTATCAACTATGCTTGATAGGCAAGCACGGCGGTTTGATAAAGGCGGTGAAAATTTTTATGACCAAATTTCGGCTTTGCATAAGTCGGTGCGTGGCTCGCATCCGAATGCGGCGTTATACTGGCTGTGCCGTATGTTAGACGGCGGTGCGGACGCACGCTACTTGGCTCGCCGCATTGTACGCATGGCGTGGGAAGATATTGGCTTGGCAGACCCCAGAGCCTTGCAAATTGCGAATGACGCAGCGGTAACTTATGAACGATTAGGCTCGCCCGAAGGCGAATTGGCGTTAGCCCAAGCGGTGATTTATCTTGCCTGTGCTGCCAAAAGCAATGCGGGCTACAACGCTTATAATCAAGCCCGCAAATTTGCCGCCGAACACGGCTCCGCCGCCGTGCCACTGCATTTACGCAACGCCCCCACTCGCTTAATGAAAGAATTGGGCTACGGCAAACAATACCGCTACGCCCACGATGAACCCAACGCCTACGCCGCAGGAGAAAACTATATGCCTGACGGTATGCCCGAACCCGAATTTTATCAACCCAAAGACTACGGCTTGGAAATTCAAATCAAAGAAAAATTGGCACGGTTGAAGAAGTTAGATGAAGACAGTGAGCAGTGAGCAATTAGCAGTGAGCAGTTGTTTTGTTTTGCCTTGCGGCAAAACGGATTATTGTTAAGATAACGCTTCGATTGTTTTTTCAGGCTGAAACCTTTGCAAAACAGGTAGATGTGAGTAGAGTTCAAAGTTATAGTAGCACAGAAATCGAAGACATAACAATTAGTTAGGCGAGATTTCGAGCAACGCATAACGAAGAAATCTGCCACAGATGCCAGTTTTGCAAAGGTTTCAGGTTGCCTGAATTGAATGCTGTGTGTCATTGCGAGCCGTAGCATTGCTACGGCGTGGCAATCTAATTAAAAAATCGCAGATTTTTTAATCAACGCCGTCAGGCGTTGTAACGGCAGTATTCGTAATAATTTTAAGCAACCTGAAATATTTAATGCAATGTCGTTACAACGCCCTGCGGCGTTGATGAATTGCTACGCAATTCATTGGATTGCCACGATTTGACTGCGTCAAATCTCGCAATGACACATAAGTTTAAATTGTTTTTTCAGGCAGCCTGAAAAACAATCGAAGCGTTATCTTAAAAATAATCCGTTTTGCCGCAAGGCAAAACATAAAACTCACTGCTCACTGCTCACTGCCAACTGCTCATTGTTTAAGCCACTGCCACACTGCGTAAAATTTCCGTCAATGCTGACTGGCTATCATTGCCCCTTTGCAAAGTTTTTAGGCGGTGTCCTGCCACAGGCAGAAATATCGCCTGCACATCTTCGGGCAAAACCATATTGCGGTTTTCAATATAAGCATGGGCTTTGGCGGCTTTGATTAACGCCAAACCAGCCCTAGGACTTAATCCTTGCACAAAAACCCCTTCCACACGCGTGGCATTGACTAAACGATAAACATAATCCACCAAAGCGTCTGACACAGGCATGTCATCAACCGCCTTTTGCATTTGCATAAGCAATTCAGGATTTAAGGCTGCCTGAATGCGTTTAATATTTTCCCGCCGAGAGCCGTGTTTGAACAAATATTTTTCCGACTGTTCAAACGGATAACCGATTGAAATACGCATTAAAAAACGGTCTAACTGCGATTCAGGCAGGGGAAAAGTGCCGATTTGTTCAGACGGATTTTGCGTTGCCACCACCACAAACGGCTTGGGCAAGGCGTACGAAGTGCCGTCAATCGACACCTGCCGCTCTTCCATCGCTTCCAAAAGAGCCGACTGCACTTTGGGAGACGCACGGTTAATTTCGTCCGCTAATAAAAAATGATGAAATACAGGCCCTGCCTGAAACACAAACTGCCCTTCGTTTGGGCGAAAAATATTCGTGCCAAGCAAATCCGCAGGCAGCATATCGTTGGTAAATTGTACGCGTCCAAAGTTTAAGCCCAAAATCGCCGCTAAACCTTGTGCCAGCGTGGTTTTGCCAACACCTGGTACATCTTCTAACAACAAATGCCCGTCCGCCAAAATGCACACCATGCTCAACCGCACCGCGTCAGATTTGCCTAAAATTAAATTGTCTAATTGCTGAAAAATTGGGGTTAAATCACTCATATTTTGCTCGCTTGTCGTGGGGGAAAAAATTCATTTTAACACGGTTTTTATTAGATACCGTTTTCAGGCAGCCTGAAAGCGAAATTTATGCCGTTTTATCGCACAAACACCCACACCTGATTATCTGATAGGCTTTCGCAATATTCATAACCGCCGTCATTGAAATTTTTTAATTCATCGGCATGCTGAATATGGTTTTCTGCCGCAAATCGCACCATTTTGCCGCGTGCTTGTTTGGCGTAAAGGCTCACGGTTGTGTATTTGCCGTTTTTGTATTGTTTGAACTGTGGCGTAATCACAGGTTGTGCTAAATTTTCGGGACGGACGGCGGAAAAATATTCGTTAGACGCTAAATTGATTAAATGTGTGGCGTGTGCTGCGTTCATTCTCTCTTGCAGTAGGGCGGTGATATGCTTATCCCAAAATGCGTATAAAGACGGTTGCAATTTGGTTCCCATTTCCAAACGGTGCGGATAAATGCCGTCAAGGGGTTTGAGTAAGCCGTATAAGCCTGACAGTATGCCCAAATAATTTTGCAGATAAGCAATTGATTTTGAAGATAAAGTTCGCACAGATAAGCCTTCATACGCATCGCCGTTGAATAAATAAACAGTGGCGGCGGCGTGGTTTAAGTTATTGTCCCATTCGGCAAATCTCTGCACATTTAATAGCGATAATTTATCAGAAATGCCCATTAGGCGTGCTAAATCTTGCGGTGCGAATGTCCGCATTTTTTCGACTAATTGAGTTGCTTGCGTGATGAATGCAGGGTTTTCTAATGCCATTTTTGGGCAGTCTGATTGTGCCGCTAACTTTTTGGCAGGGGAAAGAATAAAGTATAACATCTTGATGTATAATGATAATTTGTTAGTTAAATGGAAGTTTCAGGCTGCCTGAAACTTATTGTAATCATTCTATTTTTTATTGCCACACGGATTCGGAATTGCTAACGCAATTCCCATAAATTCTGTTTTAAAGATTTTGCGTTAGCAAAATCGAATCCGTGTGGCATTTAAAAAACTGTTTCAGGCAGCCTGAAAAATTCTACTTCAAATCCCGAACAATTTGTTCTTGTGTTTTGGGTTCTGTATCGGCGATAAATTGAATTTCCACTTTATCGCCTTGTTTTTCTTGCAAAATTACTTGCGAAACTGTGTTGCCGCCTTGAACGCTGATTTGCGTGAAAATTTGTTTCATCATCGCACTTTTGGGTTCGAGTGTCAGCGTCCAGTTTTGTGGCGAGCCGTCTGCTTTGGGTGTAAAATGTTGATTTAACACGGAAATATTTCCGCCTAACAAGGCGGTAAAAAGTTCAAACTGTGCCGATTGTCCTGTTTGCTTGCTTTTAATCCATTGATTTTTCTGATTATTCCATTGTTCTACGCCGTTTTGCGTCAAACGCAATTTAAGCGTCAAGGGCGTTTCTACTTGCCACAACAAACCGTGATTTTGAGCCAAAGCAAACTGCCCCTGCGTTTGCATGGGCTTGTCCATGCCACGCAAATGGCGATTTTGCGTAAATTTGCCGCTAACTGCTTGACTTTTTTGCATATTCGCCGCAATTTCATCAGGCGTAATGGCAAACGCCGTTAAAGAAAATAAGGCGGTTGCTGTGGTTACAAAAAGTTTTTTTATCATCGCTTATATCCTTTTTCAGGCTGCCTGAAAATCATTTTGCATTACCGTTGTATTGGATAGGCTACCCTAAAAATCTTTGCGGATTTTTAGGAGATTGCTTCGATTTGATTTTATCAAATCTCGCCATGACGGCAAGGATTTCAGGCAGCCTGAAAATCTTACTACTGCACAATTTCATCGCAAAAACGCACGGTTAAACCGCCTAATCTTGCCGCTTCGGTTTGGATAAAGTCGTTTAATTGTGCTGAAAAGTCGCTTGCTGCCCAGTCTTCAATGCGTAGGCAACCGCCGTAACGCAGGGAGTGGCGTGTTCTGAAACCGCATACTGCTGACGCTGATTTTTGGTCTGCCTTGAAAACGCCGACCATACGATAGCCTTCTTTACGCATAAAGTCATTGATAAATAAGGTAAATTCTTCTAATGTAAATTGTGGATAAATCGCGGACAATGCGTCAAACGCCAAAGCGGTTTCGGACGGCAAGAGTTCTGCCACACGAATGGCAGGCGTGGCTTTAACGGCAATATTCGCCGAAATTTGAGCGGCATATTCGCCATCGCACATTTGCAGTTCGTTATCGCCCGCAAAGTCCATAAGAAAGCGGAACATATCGGGATTGACGCTTTCTAATTGCTTATCGACAATCACGCAACGCACTTGGTTGATGAGTTGCGGCCGCACAAATTTGTGATGAGCCAAACGATGACCCCTGTCGAACGAAGACAAAATGCCCGACAATCTGTCCGACCAGTCGCTGGGGCGAAAGGTTTTGCCTTTTTTGGTAATGCCTTGAATAATAATGCAGTTTTCAAATTGTTCCGCCATTGTCTCACCTGTCTTTTCTCTTAATGTGGGGGTGTATTATACGCCTGTTTGGCTTTCTATATGCCAATCTCAATCACCTGCACCGCACCGCAATGGCTTTGCGTTTTGTTCATAATGTGTGCAGGTTTTAACGCACCAAACGCAAAAGTGTGTTGTGCTTGGAATGTATTGGGGGCAATATCGCCTGTGTCGCAGTTAATGCCTGTGGGTATGTCTAATGCAAAGCGTTTGGTGGGTAGTTCGTTGATTTGTTTGAATAATAGTGAAATATGTTCAGGTAGGCTGCCTGAAAACCCTGTGCCAAAAACCGCATCAACGATAAAATCGTATTGTGTGAAATCTATGTTGCCTGAAAGATAAATAGGTGTATTTTCAGGCAGCCTATCACGATTGGTTTGCGATAATTCGGATAATTTTTCACCCATAATAAACAAAATATCTGACTTGACATTGTGTTTATCTAATATACGAGCCATCACCAAAGCGTCCCCGCCGTTATTGCCCTTGCCGCAAATCATCAAGCCGTGTTTCGCTTGTGGATAGGCTTGCAACAAGGCATTGGCAGCACCCTGTCCTGCGTTTTCCATTAACTGTAATAATGAAGTGCCACGAGCCACAGCGGCTTGCTCGGCTTGCCGCATTTCTTCTGTGGTGAGAACGGTTTGCATAAAAATACTCCTTTGGTAGGGTGGGTCTTCGACCCACCGAAAGAGATTTATTCACATTTTCAGGCAGCCTGAAAATAATAACGAAACTGCGTGGGCTTGCTAATTGTTAGAAGTTTCCTTGCCTATAATCATCTAATTTTTTTCCATTCTCATCTTTCCAAACTGTCCAGCCATTAGCAGTTCCTTGCATTAAAGCAGCCGCAGGCGTTGAAGGAGTTGAAAATAAAATATCTTCTGTTGTTTTTAAGTTTTCATCTAACTTGTTATCTAAATAAGCACTTGAATAATAAATTGCTTTTTTTGCATTTTTATTCTTTACAAAATTTTCATAATCTCTTTTTATTGCTTGTGCCCCTTTTAATAATAACCATCCTTCTTTAACTTTTTTAAGTTGTCCAAAACAACCAGATTTCTTCATTGTAAAAATTTTATTTTGTAATTTTTCATTTAATAAAGTTTCTTCTTGTGAATTATTGTTAGGTGTTTGGGTGTTTTCTGTATTTATTTTTCCAAAAACACGGTGTCCCCTATAAATGCTATTTAACAAAAGATTTACATTTGAAAAAACAATGTTATAAAAATTTTCATCTTTCAAATAATCACTTTCTTTTTTAATAGCAGACGCATTTTTTATTTCAAAACTACCAACTTCTGTTGCTTTTTTCCAAAAAAGATATTCAAGTGCATTTAAATCCGTTGCAGAAAATGTTCGCAAATCAGTAATAGCATAAGCACAATCAAACCAAGCTTTATCTTTATCACCAAGATGTTCAGCCTTCCACCTTTTAAGAATATTTTGGGATTTCCCAATATATGCTTGTCTTTCATTTACAAGTATATAGACACCTGATTTGGATAATGCGTTTTTTTGTTTTTCTGATAATTTACTTTCCAAAACAGAGCGTTGCACAGCATATACATCTACTGTCCATTCACGAACTGAATAATGAGTAATAGAACCACCAGTAGAATTGCTATAAATATTTACAGTGGTTTTTATGTTTTGTGTTTCCATGTTTTGTTTTCCTTTCGTAAATAAGTACGGGACAATATTTTACTCTGTTCCTTATCGTTTGAGATATTTTTCAGGCAGCCTGAAAATAATAACGAAACTGCGTGGGCAACAAGTTGCCCTCCCTACGATTGTGGCTTTATCGCAATGACGAATTCCCTGCACGGGAAGTGCTTTCAGGCAGCCTGAAAAACAACAAAGGTGGGTCGAAGACCCACCCTACGAATTACAACAACGCTTTGGCTTTTTCAAGCACATTTTCTACCGTAAAGCCGAAATGGCGGAATAATTCGTCCGCGGGGGCGGATTCGCCGAATGTGTCTATGCCAATCACGCCGCCATTTAAGCCCACATATTTACGCCAAAAGTCGGATACGCCCGCTTCTATGGCTAATCGTGGCACATTATCAGGCAGAACGCTTTGGCGGTATTCTGGCGACTGTGCGTCAAACAGGTTGGTGCAAGGCATAGATACCACGCTTGCGTTAATGCCTTGTTTTTGCAATTCTTTTTGTGCATTCAAGGCTAATGCTACTTCCGAACCTGTGGCAATCAGCACAATTTGCGGTTTTTCGCCACAAGCGGATAAGACATAACCGCCTTTTTTCACATTTTCTAACTGCTCGGCGTTTCGTTCTATAAACGGCAAGTTTTGGCGGCTGAAAATCAAACAAGACGGCGTTTGTTTGTTTTCGACTGCCGCCGCCCATGCAATCAGACTTTCTGCGGTGTCGCAGGGTCGCCATATGTGCATATTAGGGATTTGCCGTAGGGTTGCGATTTGCTCAATCGGTTGGTGCGTGGGGCCGTCTTCGCCCAAGCCGATAGAATCGTGGGTGAAGACGAAAATCGGGTTAATCTTCATCAACGCCGCCATACGCAAGGCGTTGCGGGCGTATTCGCTAAACATTAAGAAAGTTGCCCCAAACGGTTTCACGCCGCCGTGCAACGCCAAGCCGTTCATCACCGCACACATGGCAAATTCACGCACGCCGTAATGCACATAATTGCCGCCGCTTGTCTTTGTAACCGCTACGGCGTTTTTCCAGTCGGTTAAGTTGGACGGTGTTAAGTCGGCAGAGCCGCCCACAAGTTCAGGCAGCACTTCGGCTAATACGGCGATTGCGTTTTGGCTGGCTTTGCGTGTGGCAATGTTTTCTTTTTTATGGCAAATGTCGTTTAAGGCTGCCTGAATATGGTTAGCAAAGTTTTCAGGCAGCCTATTTTCAATCACACGGCGAGTAAATTCTGCCGCTAATTCAGGATATTGCGATTTATATTGAGCAAATTTGGCTTGCCATTCATCTTCAAGTTTTTGCCCTTTTTCACGGCAATCCCAAGCGGCGTAAATGTCGGCAGGAATGTCAAACGGTGCATAATCCCAGCCCAAAGCCTGACGGGTTGCGGCAATTTCTTCCGCACCCAAAGGTGCACCATGCACTTTATGAGAACCCGCTTTGCTTGCCGCCCCTTTGCCGATTGTGGTTTTACAGCAAATAATTGTGGGGCGAAGCGTGTCGGCTTTTGCTTGTTCGATTGCGGCGGCAATTTCTTCGGTGTTATGTCCGTCATTCACCACAATCGCTTGCCAACCGTAAGATTCAAAGCGTTGCGGAATATTTTCGTCAAATCGCCCAACTGTTGTGCCATCAATCGTAATACCGTTGTCGTCATACAAGGCAATCAATTTGCCCAAGCCCAACGAGCCTGCCAAAGACGCGGCTTCGTGCGATATGCCTTCCATTAAGCAACCATCGCCCAAAAAGACAAATGTGTGGTGATTAACAATCGCCAAATCGCCACGATTAAATTCGGCTGCCAAGATTTTTTCAGCCAAAGCAAAACCCACAGCATTCGCAAAACCTTGCCCCAAAGGGCCAGTCGTGGTTTCCACGCCTGCCGTGTAGCCATATTCAGGGTGCCCTGGCGTTTTAGAACCCATTTGACGGAAGTTTTTAATGTCGTCAATCGACAAATCAAAACCCGTTAAATGCAACAGAGCATACTGCAACATAGACGCATGCCCATTCGACAACACAAAACGGTCGCGGTCGGGAAAAGCGGGATTTTTGGGATTGAATTTCAAAAACTGCGTCCATAAAACTTCCGCCATTTCCGCCATACCCATAGGCGCACCTGGGTGTCCAGAGTTGGCTTTTTGAATGGCGTCCATAGCGAGAAATCGCACTGCATCGGCAAGTTTTGACATTTGTGTTACCTTTATTAAGATTGGGTTTTCAAAAGGGTGAATTATACCTGTTTCAGGCTTTTTATTAAAAGAGTTTCAGGCAGCCTGAACGCACTTCCCGTGCAGGGAATTCGTTATGACGAGCCGACAGACAAGCGTTAGCGGTTTTACCGCTTACGCTTG
>JAFWTP010000028.1 GCA_017518845.1 Neisseriaceae bacterium | reverse complement strand
TCTAATTCCTGTTTCATCGCTTTAATGCGAGCCGCTTCCTGCTTGGCTTCCGTTGCCAAACGAGCTTCTTTTTGTTCCAACCACGAAGAATAATTGCCTTGCCACGGAATACCGTGTCCGCGGTCTAATTCCAAAATCCACTCGGCGGCGTTGTCCAAGAAATAACGGTCGTGCGTTACCGCAACCACAGTGCCAGGAAAACGCACCAAAAATTGCTCTAACCATTCCACGCTTTCTGCGTCCAAATGGTTGGTTGGCTCGTCCAACAGCAGCATATCAGGCTGGCTTAACAGCAAGCGACACAACGCCACACGGCGTTTTTCACCGCCTGAAAGATGAGCAATTTTTGCGTCCCATTCAGGCAGCCGCAAAGCGTCTGCGGCAATTTCCAACAAATGTTCTGCCCCACTGTCCGCACCGCCTGCGGCAATAATTGCCTCCAACTTGGCTTGTTCTTCTGCCAATGCGTCAAAATCCGCGTCAGGCTCGGCATACGCCGCATACACTTCTTCCAAGCGTTTTTTCGCCTGTGCCACTTCGCCCAAACCGCTTTCCACTTCTTCACGCACGGTTTTATCAGGGTCTAACTCTGGCTCTTGCGGCAGATAGCCGATTTTAATCCCCGACATCGGTACGGCTTCACCGTCAAAATCTTTATCCACGCCTGCCATAATGCGTAAAACAGTGGATTTGCCCGCCCCATTTAAGCCTAACAAACCGATTTTCGCACCAGGAAAAAAGGACAGCGAAATATCCTTAATAATCTGCTTTTGCGGCGGCACGGTTTTGGAGACACGCAACATTGAATAAACATACTGAGCCATGATTTTGCCTTTTATGTGGTTGATATTTAAAGTTGGTTATTGTAACCGAGTTTGACTACTATTTTCCGGCAGACTTATCACAACTTTGTAAATGAAGTCTGCCGGAAAAAATTAATTATTAATTTAATTATCAATTTTTTAAAATTATTTAAACATATTTTTGTTACACATGGATCTAATTTTTCTGTTTAAAAACTCTGGGTGTTTTTTGCAAATACTGTTGTCTTGTTCTAATAATTTTTCTACATCTTCTATTTTATATTCCTTATAATATAAATATAAATAATACTTCAAGGAATACAATTCGGTTAAATATTGATGAAAAAAATAATTATTTAATCCGTCTAATTGTTCTTTATATTTTTTCTGAAAATTGGATAATTCAGGATAAGTTTTATCTATAAATTGTTTATTTAATGTTTCCGATAATCGTTTATCTTTATATTTAATTGATGATAACTGCAAACTATATGATTTCCAATCGTAATTAAATAATTCATTTATTTGATTAACTAAATCTAAATTTACACTTTTTGACGCTTTAATATCTTGTATCATATAAGATAATTGATAAACTTCGGTTTCATGACCACACGGACCGCCAACACAAACTTCCATACTTTTATATTTTTGCAATGTTGCATTCAAATTTTTACGATTTTTAATTAAAAAATCCACTTTTTCTTGCATATTTTTTTGAAAAAGTTTTTCTATAATTTTGAATTTTTCTATATTTTCAGGACGAGTATAAATATTCGCATCTAAAAAAATCATTGACTGCTCTAATAACCAGTTATCAATAAATTGTTTATCTTCTGCACTTTGGCGTAATTGATTTAAATTTTTGATATTCTTTTTTTGCCATTCTTGACTAAAAAGAATTAACTGTTGCGTTTGCTTTGGATTATTTTTATCTAAATTTTGAATTTCTTTAATAAAATCATTTGTATCAAATGCAAATGCTTGCATCATACAAAATAGTTGCACCATAAAAATCAATAAATATTTTTTGATCATCGTTATTTTCCTTTGCCAAAATGTATTCTTGGGTCTATCCAACTGTATGAAATATCAGACAAT